>JASFRP010000031.1:0-11683 GCA_050114895.1 Gemmatimonadota bacterium | reverse complement strand
TCAGGGCCGAGCCGAATCCGTGATCGTCCGAAGGGGAGAAGGATGCCATGTGATTCCTGTCCAGGCTCCTGGGTTCGGACTCCAGTCTCGAAGGGGCGGGAGAGGATGCCGCCCCTTCGGGTGTCACCCCCTTGTACGTGCCGGAGGAGGGATCCTACCAATCGACTCCCTCACTCCGTCTCCAGCGCTCTCCGGGGGCTTACCCCCGCTGCCCGAAGGGCTGGAATCAGCCCGGCGCCGGTGGCCACCGCCAGCATCACGACAGCCGCTTCCGCCGCGGTCCCGGGGTCCGTGGCCCGGACCCCGAAGAGGAGGCTCTCCACCAGGGGTCCGCCGGCCAGGGCTACGGGGATCCCCACCAGAACGCCTAGTCCGGCGAGGAGGAGGACCCGACGAAGGATGAGCCACACGATCTGCCGGGGCTGTGCCCCCACGGCCACCCTGATACCGACTTCCGCGGTGCGACGGGTCACCGAGTAGGAGGTCACGCCGTAGAGCCCGATGCTCGCCAGGACCAGGGCAAACCCTCCGAAGATGGACAGGAGTTGGGTGAAGACCCGTTCCTTCGCGCTCGTCTGGGCCATGATGGCGCTCTGCGTTCGGATCTCCGGCACCGGGAGATTGGGATCGACCTCCCAGACCGCCCGGCGGATGGCGGGCTCCAGCCGGGCGATGGGCATGGCGGTGCGCAGCACTATGTTGTGGCCCCCGTACCCCTGTCTCTGGAGGGCCGACTGGTAGAGGGTCGGAGGCACGGGCTCCCTCTGATCGCGGTAGGGGGTGTCGTTGATGACGCCGACGATCTGGACCTCGCGGCTCCCGACCTGGAGGGTCTGTCCCAGCGGAGACTGCCCATCGAACAACCGATCCACCGCGGTCTGATTCACAGCTCCCACCCTGGGCCCGCTCCTATCGTCCTGTCTGCCCGGGAGGCGACCCGAGAGGAGACGGATTCCCAGGGTCTCCTGGAAAGCCGGGCCGACGGCGTTCATGTAGAGCACGTGCTCTTGCCCGTCCACGGTGACCCGGGAATTCGAGATGATCCCGCTCATGAGGGCGTTCTCCATGAGGGTGACCGACCGGACGCCGGGAATCGTCTCCAGCTTCCCGAGGATCTCCAGGTAGAGGTCCGGATACGCCTCCTCAGGACGATCCGTGTACCCGGGATCCACCTGAAAGGTGGCCAGACCACGTGGATCGAATCCGAGCTCCACGGCCCCCAGATTATTCAACGTCCGGAGGAAGAGAATCGCTCCAACCACCAGGGGGACGGAAGCGGCGATCTGAAAGGAGATCAACATACGCCCCAGCGTGAGCTTGGGGGTGGCGCTCCCCGCCGGCCGGGGCTTGAGCCAGGCGTTGGGGTCCAGGCCCGAAAGGCGGAGGGCGGGGAGGAGGCTGAAGGCCAGGGTCGCCAGGATTCCCAGGACTGCGGTCCCACCCACCACCGCGGGATCCAGCAGGACGTCCATCTCCACGTTCCCGAAAGCCCCGGACCCGACGCTTCCGGTGAGGAGCCCGCTCAGGAATCTCCGGCTTCCCAGGGTGAGGAGGAGCCCGACCACGGTTCCAGTCCCCGCCAAGACCAAGCCTTCCAGCAGCAGTTGGCGTACCAGACGGCCCCGGCTCCCCCCGAGGGAGCGGCGCACCGCCATCTCCCGCTGGCGGCTGATTCCCCGGGCGAGCATCAGGCTGGAGAGGTTCACGCAGACGATGAGAAGGACGATCCCAACGACACCCAGCAGGAAGTAAAGGAGACGGGCGGTCTCGGAGCGTACCGGTTGGGCTCCCTGGGATCCCGGAAGGAGCTTCACTTCCGGCAGATATCCGTCCCCTCCCACAAGAGGGGAGGGGTGGGTCCGGAAGGTGCGGTTCAACCGCTGCCGGAGGATTTCCCGGTTCGTGCCCTCCGGCACCCGGGCCATCAGGCGCAACCAGAAGACGTCCTCCGTGGCGAACAACCCTCCGTCCGACCACCCCATCCGAGGGTAGACCCGGGGCTGGGAGGCCAGGGGTACGGTGATCTCGGTCTGGGGAAAGAACCCGCCAAGGGATAGGCCCACGAACCCCGGCGCCGTGATGCCCACCACCTCCGCCGGGTTCCCGTTGACGCGGACGGTGCGGCCGAGGATCTCCGGATCCCCGCCGAAGGCCCGCATCCAGAAGGAGTGGCTGAGGACGGCCACCAGCGGGGCATCGGATTGGTCATCCTCTTCGCCCAGGGGGCGTCCCAGGGCCATGGGGACCTGGAGGCTCGAGAAATACCGCCCGTCGGCCAGGGCTCCGCCGGCCAGGAAGGCCGGCTGGTCCCCGAGGGCTACGCTCACCCCTCTGAGGAAGGCGAAGGCGAAGATTCCCGCGTCGGGGTCCGCGGCGCCCCTGAGCGCACGATAGAGGGGATAGCTGAAGTTGCTCCGCAAGCGAATGCCGCTCGCCGGATCCGTGTACCCTGTGCTGCCGATCTGACTGATGGAGAACTCCCCTTCACGGGTCCATGTGACCAGGGAGAGCTCTTCGGGAGCATCCACCGGTAGAGGCGTCAGGAGAAGGGTCTTCACGACACCGAACATGGCGGTGTTTGCGCCTATCCCCATGGCCAGGGAGAGGATCGCCACCAGGGTGAACCCGGGACTTCTCCGGAGGACCCTCAGGACATAGCGAAGATCGGAACCGCCTCCACGGAGCATGTCGCCTCCTGTCTTCCTCGTATTGGACGGGATCTTCCCCGTACCCCCGGCACGGGAGAAGGCTCACTCGGTCCGTCTTTGAAGTCAGACGACGAGTGGGAGGGAATCGTTGCGGGAGGTTCCGGTCGGGCCGGCCTCGGCCCGGTGTGATGATTCTCCCGATTCCTCGACTCCTTGTCCCCGAGATGGAACGAACCTTCCGAAATTCGGCTATTGAAAAGGGTGACGTCGCTGTTCCAGATGGAGGGGTCGGAATATGGCTGATGAGTTCGGGTCCGAGCCCGGCGGGACGCTCTTCACCTCCCGGAAGAGCCGGCGCCGGTTTCCGGTCCATCCCCTGGCGGGGCTGGGGCTCTTGGTGCTGTTCGGTGTGGGGGTGGGGGTGGGCTGGTACTGGCTCCGCTCCCGGGAATCCACTCCGGGACCGGTTCCGGCTTCCGTGGCCGACTCTATGGCGCCTGCCGCGGAGGAGGAGCCGTTTGTCCTTCCCGCGCTGGGGGCAAGCGACGAGGTGGTCCGCCGGCTGGTCGCCGGGGTGTCCTCCAATCCCCAGTTGGCCCGGTGGCTCGTTCCCGACGAGCTGATCCGGCGCTTCGTAGAGGCCGTGGTGGACATCTCCCGGGGATCGAGTCCCGTTCCTGCCCTGGAAGTGCTGATTCCGTCGGAGCCCTTCAGCGTTCAGCGCTCCGGCGATCGGCTCCTCCTGGGTCCCGGGAGCCAGCGAAGGTACGACCTCCTCGCCGACGTCCTGGCCTCGGTGGATGCAGACGCGGCTGTGGAGGTGTACCGCCGGCTCCTCCCCCTCTTCAGGGAGGCCTACGAGGAGCTGGGGTACGCGGACGAGGCATTCGAAGAGGTCCTGGCCCGAGCCATGGGAAACCTCCTGGCAGTGGAGGTCCCGGGGCGGGAGCTCGAAGTGAGGGAAGCGGTGGGTCGGTACGTCTACGTCGACCGTCGTATCGAATCCCTCACCCCTGCGGCCAAGCACCTGATTCGCATGGGCCCCGACAACGCCCGGAGGGTACAGGAGAAGCTTCGAGAAATCTCGGAGAAGCTCGAGCTGTCGCCGCCGGATGAGGGGTAGGGGGCATCCCCGTCCCTCCCTTCCCGAATTGCGCGGCCTCCTCGAGGGATCCAACTTCTCCTTTCACCCTCGGAGGAGGAGAGCCCGTGTTCGACGCGGTGGAGAGTCCCTGCCTGGTCCCCTTCGACGGAAGCTTCCGGATCGCTTCCGCTCCCACTTCTCCCCCGAAACACGCCCCGAAGGAGGACGAGCTGCGGCACCGTTTGCGAGGGTCCGTGAAGCGGCTGGACCGGCTCCAGCGAAGGCTCTACGCCGACAACCGGTGGAGCGTCCTCCTGGTGTTTCAGGCCATGGACGCGGCGGGGAAGGATTCCACCATCCGGGCCGTGCTGCGGGGGATCAACCCCCAGGGGTGCCAGGTGTTCTCCTTCAAGCAGCCCTCCGTTCAGGAGCTGGACCACGACTTCCTCTGGCGGGTGAGTTCCCGGCTACCGGAACGAGGCCGCATCGGTGTGTTCAACCGGAGTCATTACGAGGAGGTCCTGGTAGTGCGGGTGCATCCCGAATTCCTGAAGGGACAGCGCCTCCCCGTGGATCTTCCCCTGGACCGGCTGTGGGCAGAACGGTACGAGTCCATCCTGGAATTCGAGCGGCATCTGGCCCGGAACGGGTACGTGATCGCGAAGTTCTTCCTGAACGTTTCCAGGGAAGAGCAGGCGGCACGGTTCCGGCGCCGGATCGACCGGCCGGACAAGAACTGGAAGTTCTCCGAGGGGGACCTGGAGGAACGGAAGCGATGGGACGATTACATGAAGGCTTACGAGGACGCCCTGAACGCCACCTCCCGGCCCTGGGCGCCCTGGTACGCCGTTCCCGCCGACGACAAGCCCTACCTCCGGGCCGCTGTGGCCGGGATCGTGGAGGAGGCGCTGGACTCCCTGGGTCCCCGCTATCCCCGGGTCAGCCGGAAGCGGAAGGAAGAGCTCCAGGCCCTGAGAGATCAGATCAAATGAAGTCTCCCACTCTGCAGATCCGGAGCATCGGGACGGCGTTCCTCCTGGCCGGACTCGCGGGCGGCGCCGCGCCGGGATGCGGGCAGGAGCTGGAGGCCGTGGTCGGCCGTCCTCCCGCGCCGGGGCAGCGGGTGGTCCTCATCACCGGATCCACCGGCGGGCTGGGGAGGGAAGTGGCCCGCCGTCTGGCGGCGGACGGAGACCATGTCATCGTTCACGGCCGGGATCTCCAGCGGGGCTCGGAGCTGGTGGCGGAGATCCAGGAGGAGGGAAGGGGAAGCGCTCGCTTCTTCGCCGCGGATTTCGCCTCCTTCAGGGAGGTTCGGGCCCTGGCCCTGGCCATTCGCCGGGATTACGAGCGCCTGGACGTCCTGGTGAACAACGCCGGAATCTGGCTGGAGGGCCCACGAAGACTCAGCGAGGATGGCTGCGAGCTCCACTTCCAGGTGAACTACCTGGCGGGTTTCCTTCTCACCCGGGAGCTCCTGCCGCTCCTCCGGGAGAGCGCGCCGGCGCGTATCGTCAACGTATCGTCCCTGGCCCAGCGTCCCATCGACTTCGACAACGTCATGCTGGAAGCGGGATACAGTGACGGGAGGGCCTACGCCCAGAGCAAGCTTGCCCAGGTCATGTTCACCCTGGATCTGGCCGCGGAGCTGGAGGGTACGGGCGTCACCGCCAACGCCCTCCATCCGGCCACCATGATGGACACCGACATGGTTCTGGAACGGGGTGCCCAGACCCGGAGCAGCGTCCAGGATGGAGCCGAGGCCGTCGTCCATCTCGTCGACGGAGCCGATCTGGGAAGCGGCCGATATTTCAACCAGATGACCCCGGCCCGGGCCAACGACCAGGCCTATGACGAGGCGGCCCGAGCCCGGTTGAGGGCCCTGAGCGAGCGGCTGACCGGATCGGGATGACCCTCCGGGGCGGGCGGACCGGAAGTCCACCTCCCCACCCCCCCCTCAGCTCCGGAGCTTCACCCGGGCGATCCTGGGGATCGCTCCCTCCACGCCGATTCCCAGGATCTCACGCCGACGTTGGCCCACGGCGTCCCGGGTGGCCGAACCGCTGTGGGCAGCGGGATTCCGGAGGTCCACGATGCGCCGGAGGCAGTGGGGGAGCTCGCCCAGGATCCAGCTGTGGTCGTGGACGAAGGCCTGCCGGACCGTCCGGGTCACCACGGCCTTCTTCTCCAGCATCAGGAGGAGGGTGCCCAGGGATTGGGGCGAAACCCGCTTGCCCAGGTCCAGGAGTCCGGTATCCAATCGGAGGGTCCGCTCCGCCTCCGTCTTCCCGGTAAGGAGCTTTTGTAGCGCGGGGAAGAGCAGGGCGTTCAGCTCCGCCTCTACAGCCTTGGCGTATTCCACCGCCGGCCCGGAGAAGTCGAAGGCCGGGTCGTCGCGCCGGCTTCTGAAGACGGCCTCGGCGGAAGCGAGGAAGGTCCGGGTCGCGGGCTCGAGGGCGTTCCACACGTCGGGGCCCAGCAGGTTGTCCCGGAGCTCTCTGGCCATACGCTCCGTTTCCCCCTTCATCTCCGATTCCCGCTCTGCCCAGAGGTGCCCTTCGGTGAGGACGTCCTTGTCCGAGAAC
Source organism: Gemmatimonadota bacterium (assembly GCA_050114895.1). Lineage (GTDB taxonomy): Bacteria > Gemmatimonadota > Gemmatimonadetes > Longimicrobiales > Gaopeijiaceae > JASFRP01. The sequence continues at coordinate 5,366 of JASFRP010000031.1, read as the reverse complement.
CAGCTGATCTCGTCTTCCCGGGTGACGATGAGGGGAAGGTCCACCATCCCCCCGTACAGGGAGACGGGCCGGTCGTGGTACCGGGCGTTCCTCAGTCGCTTCAGCTCCTGGATGACCGCGGGGGTGTCGTTCCCCACCAGACGTCGGATGTCCCAGACCCGGAACCAGAAGTCGGCGAACTGGTCCCGGTAGTAGTCCGGCATGTGGGCGAGCTCCCCGGGCTCTTCCTTCGGCAGGTGGTCAGCGGTCACCTCTCCCAGGTGGGCTACGTAGAGAGACCGGTAATCGGTGAGGTACAGGTGGGTCTCGGCGCCTGCCTGGATCTGCGTGTCCACGGCCCCGATCTCGCCGGCGTGGGGGAGGGCGCCCTTCCGGTTCGGTGAGCGGATCCGGCCCCACCAGACATAGACGTCGTCGGCTTCCGCCTCTCCCCGATGGAATCGGCCTGCCCAGTCCAGGAGCACACGGAGGTGCTCGTCCATGGCGTCCGACGCGTAGGACGGGTTCCAGAGGGTGAGGAGGTGGCGGGTGGTGGTCATGGCGTACCGGTCCAACATTCCACAGCCCCCCGCACCCAGCCCCTGGCTTCTGCCGGGTCCAGGACCTCGGCCTCAGGGCCGTACTGGAGGACGTGCCGGACGATCCAGTGGGGGTCCGCCACCGGGTGGGTCAGCGTAAGAGATCCGTCGGGGGCCGGCTGCGCCGCCTCCTGCTCCGCGACCCAGCGGGCCACCACCGGGGAGTAGCGGACCCGCACTTCCATGGTCTCGTCTCCCCGGAACACCCGGCCGCCCTGGACGTGGGCTCCGGGATCGAAATCTTCCGGGACGGGGAACCCCTCCCCCGTGGTCTCCGCGTCCAGGACCCGGTCCAGCCGGAATCTCCGTACTTCTTTCGACCGGGCGCAGTGGGCCAGGAGGTACCAGTGGCCCTCACCGTGAACCATTGCATAGGGCCAGATGGTCCGGTCCTCCGGCTCCTCGTCCCCGGGTTTGAGGTACTGGATGCGGCAGGCTTTCCGCTCCTCCAGAGCCACGCTCAGGATCTCCCGGATTCCCGCGGGATCCGGTCTGAGGTCCGCCGCTTCGATGCGGGCCAGGAAGTCCTCGGAAGGGACGGTGGACAGGGTGGTCTCCAGGGCCCTGAGGAGGTGGAGGATCCCGGATGGCCCTTCGGTTCCGGCGATCTTCCCCCAACGTCCCGCCAACCTCCCCCGGAGGGCCAGCCCCAGGCACACGGCTTCCAGCATGGAGAGGCGCACCGGACGCCGGAAGGCCCCCGGCGTGAACAGGTTCACCCGTCCCCCCTCGATCTCCAGCAGGAGTTCCTCACCCCCGGCAGGGTGGTAGTAGGCTCGGGCGGTGACCTGGGTGAGGTCCTTGAGAACCACGGGGATCTCCACCCCCAGGGACTCGGAGAGCTCCGCGAGGCTCGCGCCTCCCTCCCGGGCTGCCCTGGGGAGTATGTAGAGAACTCGCTCCAACTGGCCCGCGGCGCCCGAGGCCTCAGGCATCGGGGTTCTCCCGGTAGAGATCCGCCACCTGCCGGGCCATGGTCCGGAGGGCTTCCTTCAGGGCTGGAGGGGATTCGATTACGGCATCCCCCTCCAGGCTCAGGATCCAGCGGAGGAAGGGGTTCGGCTGCCGGACCTGGAACCGCCGAAGGGTGGAGCCCTCATCGGCTTCCCCCACCGGCTCCCCGTAGCCGTTCCGGGCCGCCCAGAGGGAGGTGGGGAAGCGGAACCGAACCAGTGCGTGGACCGTCTCTTCGGCCTCCCCCAGCTCCCACGCTTCCCGGCTTCGATAGGCGTCCAGGACCGGCTCGTCGGGCATGTCATAGTCCGGTGTGGCCGGGGCCCAGGGGTTCACCCGGACCGCCTCCATCCGGTCCACCCGAAAGATCCGTTCAGCCTCTCGGGTCTCGTCCCACCCCACCAGGTACCAGTGGGAGTGCTTGAAGAGGAGGCCCCAGGGCCGGACTTCACGCTGCGTCACCTGGTCCCGCTGGATGCCGTGATAGCCGAACGTGACCTTCTTCCGACGGAGCAACGCGTCGGATAGGGCGTCCAGGTGTTCCTCGGCCCGGACCGTCTCCGGGGGAACGGCGTAAACGACCTTCCCCCTGGGGATTTCCGCCGGGTCCAGATCGAAGGTGAACTTCCGGTAGGCGCTGCGGGCGGCGGGGGACAGGGGAAAGCCCGGAAGATCCGCCAGCTCCCTCAACCCCCAGATGGCGTCGGCCGCCACGTCTTCACGGACCTCCAGGGACCCGTCCCGGCCCAGGTGGAAGAGGTCCATGTCGGCGGAGAGGAGGGTCTCTTCCGGGGATGGCGCCGGTTCGGGAGGAGGGGGCCTCTCCTGCCCCCGGATCCGGTCCAGAAACCCCAAGCCCCGGCGGGGGCTCGCCTCGGCGGGGCCGGCCAGTTCCCGCCTCAGGAGCTTCAGGTACGGAAGGAAGAAGTCCTTTCTGGAGATTCGATACCCCTGGGCCTCCTCCTGACCGAAGTTGATGGTGTAGGTGACGGTCTCCAGGGGAATCCCCAGATCCCGGAGCTCGTCCTTGTCCCGTTCGAACTTCCTTCGGACGGAAGCCCGGGCTGTCTCGTCCCCCTCGACCCAGTCCCTGGCGTAGGCCGGGAGGCCCTCCATGAGCTCCTCCACGGGGACCGGGAAGTGTCGGCCTACGAGGTAGGCGATGAGGTCGAGCCAGCGTTGGACCTTGCTGATGGGCTCAGGCATGAGAACTCTCGAGGGGGACGGACGGTCCTGTGATCCATCCATGCAAAACCCAGAATAGGCGCGGCCGGGGGACGGGGCCAGCCCTTCTTCTCCTGAGAAAGATCGAAGGGGGGTGTGACAAAAGAAGGCCGGGGGCGGTCCCTTCCGGACCGCGCCCGGCCTGCCTCCGCCACGCGCCCGGCCTCAGACCGGACCTCCATCAGCTCCCGTAGACGGGTACCTTCACGAGGAGGTGTGCCCCCTTGGACAGCTCCAGGCTCCAGCTGCCCAGGTCCCCCTCTCCCTCGGGATGGACGAAGATCTCGGCGGTGGACTGCTGCTGGACGATCCACTCGGGGATCAGCAGGGTGATCTCCTTGTCCGCCGGCACCGTCCCGATGCGGGTGTCGAATTCGCCGTGCTCGATGAAGACCGTCACGGGCACGGCTCGGTTGTTCTGAACCGTCACGGTGGTGGTGCCCTCACCGGGGTTCGGGATGGTGGGTGCGGGTGGCGGTGGGACGTAGCCCACATCGTTGTTGGGGACGTAGATGTCCAGGTTCTCCCCCATCCTCACCTGGAGGTCCTGGGTGGCGAGGTCCATCCCTCCCTCCGGGTGGACGAACACCTGGATGTCCTCGCCGTCCTCCAGAGATCCGGGAAGGTTGAGCTTCTCGACCTGGTGAGCGGGGACGGTCCCGATGCGGGTGTCGAAGATGCCCCGGTCGATGTACACCGTCACGGGTACGTCCCGGGCGTTGTCCACCGTCAGCGTGGGGGCGTTGTGGTTCATCTGCCGGGCCGCGGCGGAGCCGAAGGAGGCGAGTACCATCAGCGCCGCTCCGCCAGCCAACGTGAATCCCTTCATCGTCGTGCTCATAGATCCTCCTATTCGAATCAGCGCAACCCATTCGCACTGTGTTTCCCCTGGTAGCGCATCAGGTGTGCCAGAAGAGATAGACTTGTATTTCAGGGGTCTTCGGGGAATTGGACCGGGGAAGGGTGGCTCTTCTCAGCCACCGTGGCGGATCTCGGCCAGCGAGTCGGAGATGGCTGACCGGGGACCAGCTCAGAGAGCCGGAGGGTCTACAGATACAACAGGAGGCCCCCCGCCGGCGTGCGGGGGACCTCCGCTCCTCGTCCCGGTTGCGCTACCTGACGGTGAAGGACGAGAGCTCCAGGGCGTTCTGGATGGTCAGGTCCACCTCCTTGCCGATGCCAAGGACGATGGGATCCGTGAGGTACGACACCGTACCTCCGATGGGGTCTGCCAGGATCTGGAACTCACCCCCCGGGATCGTCAGGGTCTCGGGAATCGTCAGTTCGGCTTTGCTCAGCCCCGTGACCACTCCCAGGGATCGGTAGTATCCATCCCGCATCCCGTAGACGTGCATGTCCAGGTAGTTGTTGTTCTCTACCATCAGCTTGATGGCGTTCCCGTCCGACTTGTCCGAGGCCTTCTTCGGGGTCTCCTGGGCCGAGGCGGAAACCGCCAGAGCCAGGAAGAGCGCACCGAGAGCCGATCCCCGGAACAGACTTCGAGATATCCTCATGCGTGAGCGCATGGTTGCCTCCTTTCAGGCCGGCTTCATCCCTCGGGATCGGAACCCCACCTCCATGGTGGACGCCACCTCTCCCGAGTCTGACGGAGAGAAGAGCAACCCCTGTACCAGGGAAGCAAGATCATGGGACGCAGTGTCTTACGCTGATCATGACGGCACGTCGAGGGGCCTGGACGGTGGCGCAACACAGCCGAGACGGTTGAAAAGGACCGGGGGGCCTCTCCGGCATGGAATCTGCCGTCTCCAGGCACGGTGATCTCGGACCGCTGGCCCCCCTGCGGTCGCAATGCAATGTTGACGGGCGGGATGGCCACAACCTTTTCCCAGGAGCACGATCATGCCCCAGGTGCATCACGTGGAAGCGCACTTCACCGGCTCCGAGGCGGTCCGTGACATGGTCATCGGGATGTCCGACGGCCTCACGGTGCCCTTTGCTCTGGCGGCGGGGCTATCCGGCGCTGTGCAATCCACCGGGATCGTGATCACGGCCGGGCTGGCGGAGATCGCGGCGGGCTCCATCGCCATGGGGCTCGGAGGGTACCTGGCGGCCCGAACGGACGCGGAGCACTACGTGGCCGAGCGGGCCAGGGAGGAGCGGGAGGTCCGGGAGGTTCCGGAGATCGAGACGGAGGAGGTGGCGGATGTGTTCAGGGGCTACGGAGTGCCGGAGGCCGTGGTGTCTGAGGCGGCACGGGCCATCAGCGCCGATCCCCGGAGGTGGGTGGATTTCATGATGCGTTTCGAACTGGGACTCGAGGAGCCGGATCCCGGAAGGGCCCGGAGAAGCGCCCTCACCATCGCCCTCTCCTACGTGGCCGGCGGGCTCGTTCCCCTGGGGCCCTATTTCGTCGCCTCCACCGTTTCCACAGGAGTCCTCTGGTCGGTTCTCCTCACCCTCACCGCCCTCCTCCTCTTCGGCTACGGGAAGGGGCGGTTCACCACGGAGCGACCCTGGAAGAGCGCGTGGCAGACGGTGCTTGTGGGAGGGCTGGCAGCAGGGGCGGCCTTCGCCATCGCCAAGGTGATCTCATGACACGGGCTGCCGCCCCGTCCGGCCCGCCCCGCCCCTCCCGGTTGCGTACCCTCG
>JASFRP010000030.1:0-11728 GCA_050114895.1 Gemmatimonadota bacterium | reverse complement strand
ATTCCCGGGAGGGGGGACATTCCGCCATGGCCCTCAGGCTTGACCCTTCGGTTCTCACCACTCGGCGAGCCCTCCAGTCTGCCAGGTTCCAGTTCCGCCAGTCCCATTCTCGGTGGGGCCCCCACCGTGACAGGAGGGCCGTGGCGACTTCACAGCGGGCCGCCTCGGTCAGCTCGTCCATGCGTCCAACGAGGAGCGGGACGGCGTCGCTCCCGAGGCCGGCCAGATAGGTGACGTCCAGCCCAGAGCCGGGCTCCGATCCCTGGTGAAGCGCGGCCTCCGCACGATCCAGGTGGCTCCGGGCAGCATACGCCGTCGGGTTCACAAGCTGGAGGAGCAGGATCAACCCGAACCCGCTCACCAGCACGCCGAACGCGAACGGGTTCCGTCTTCCCCTCAGCACGGTGGCGCCGAACCAGACCACCAGCAGCGCAAGCCAGAAGAGCACCGCCGTGGCCACGAAACGGTCCTCGGTAAGCCCGTACGCCTCCAGGTAGGCCCGCATCCGCTGCACGGCCGAGGCCACGATGGCCAGGAGGAGCAGGAGTTGGACCCCCGCGAGAGCCCGGAAGCTCCACCGGGCCGGCCCTTCTCCCTTGCCCTGCAGACGGTCGGCCACCAGGAGCCATGGGAGGCCCAACGCGGTGGCCACCACCAGCTGGAAGAAGCCCTCGCGGGCGTAGGCGGCATAGGTCATCCCCGGCGTGACCTCCACCATCTCCGCACCGCCGAAGAGATAACGGAACTGGACGATCACGAATCCCAGGAAGAGCAGGTCCACCAGCCCGAGGGCGACGTCCACTTCACCCCTCCTGAGGGTCGGGGGCTCCCAGCCCACCGTCCGGAGGCCATCCAGCCGGGTCCCGGACGAGAATCCGGCCAGGTACCCGCAGGCGAGCCAGGAGAGCACGGCCGTGAGGGTGAGGTGGGAGGCCAACGAGGCGAGGTCGATCCTCACGAAATGTCCCAGAATCTCGGCAAAGACAGGGTCCGCCGAGAGGAAGAGGGCACCGAAGACACTCAGGGGCAGGGCGGCCGTCAGGACTCCCACCGCCACCGTGCGGGCAACGGATCGGGCGGTCCCATGGGACTCGTCCACCGCACCGGTCTCCCAATGGGTTCCCTGGAGGAGCCGCGTGCCGCCGAGGGCGGAGTGGAGTCCCGAGGCGGCCACGGCCTCGAGCGCATCGACCACCCCCGCCTCCCGAACCCACGCTCTTCCGGCGTGGAGGGCGGGAAGGGCGAAGGCCGCCGCCGCCGACACGAACGCCAGGAGCCGCAGGAGTTCGGAGCCCCTCCACATCAGGCCTGTTCCAAGGAAGACCCCTGTCGCCATCCAGACTACTGCCTCCCGGCTCAGGCGGGGACCTCCCTTCAGGGATACACTCCCCACCGAGGCGGCGAGCCCGGCGAAGAGGAGGGCGAAGTTCAGCCCTGGCTCCCCTGGCCCGCGCAGAAGAAAGTCTCCGGCGGAGCCCATTCCCACCCCGGCAGCGAGAATGGCGGTCACCGGCAGCGTACCGGTCTTCATGGCCCCCTCCCCCCTTTCACCTGCGATCGCCTCAACCCGGCGTGGTTCGGCGAAGGCAGCCCGCCGAATCGTCGATGGCGGGTCGAGAACTCGCGAACAGCGGATTCGAGGTCCTGCGCCGTGAAATCGGGCCACGCCTTGTCCGTGAACAACAGCTCCGCATAGGCCGATTCCCAGAGAAGGAAATCGCTGAGCCGACGCTCGCCCCCGGTGCGGATCAACAGATCAACATCTCGAGTTCCAGGCGGAGCGTTCATGGCCCGTGCCAGCGCGGCGCTGAACGCGTCGCGTGAGGGAGGGCCGCCGGCGGGCATGGACGCCGCCGCTGTCATGAGTGCGTCCCGCGCCGAGTAGTCGATGGCGATGCGTAGATGGAGGTGTATCCCCTGTCTCGTCCTGGACTCGATCGCCTCGATGGCGTCCCCGAGCCCGCCCGGGAGCCGGTCCCGCCGGCCGATGACGCTCAGCCGCACGCCATTGTCGACGCAGTGTGCACACTCCGAGCGCAGGTGGCTCTGGAATAGCCGCATGAGGTGATCGACCTCCGCCCGCGGCCGACGCCAGTTGTCCGCCGAAAACGCATGCAGCGTCAAGGTTGTGATTCCCAGGCCCGGGGCGGCTTCCACGGTGCGCCTGACCGCAGCTGCCCCCGCCACATGGCCAGCTCGCCGCGGTCGGCGGCGCCTCTGAGCCCAGCGACCGTTTCCGTCCATGATGATGGCGACGTGGAAATCCCGTGGCGGCCGCTCCTGGCCGACCGGGCCGGCGTCCTCCGTGCCCTGCCGCTGCGTTCGTTCGCGGGGTGGCTTGTCTAGCGTTGTCAAAGTACTTGGAATCATAAAGTCATCTCCCCAAGAAAAAGACCCCGGTGGAATCCCCGGGATCACTCACGTACGCGCTCGATCAACGCCTCCATGTGGTCCAGATACCGTTCGAGGGCCTTTCTCCCGGCAGCCGTGAGCCGGTATTCGGTCCGGGGGATCCTGTGCTCGAACGACTTCGTGACCTTCAGGTAGCCCGCCTCCTCCAGCCGCCGCGCATGGACGCTGAGGTTCCCGTCGGACGTCTCCAGTCGCGCCTTGAGCTCATTGAAGGTCAGGGATTCCTCCACGGCAAGAGCGCTGACGATCCCGAGGCGCACCCGGCCGTGGATGAGCTGGTCGAACCCGACGGGATTGGTCTCGGTGACCTCGGCTGCTGGGCGCACCTTTGCTCCTCCCACCGGCTGCGGGGCGGGCCCATCGCTCCGGGAACGAGCCCCCTCAGCCACCGTGCCCCCGGGCGATGATCGCTCCGAACACCACGTGAAGCCCCCCGAAACCCACGGCCATCAGTGTGTTCCCGGCGTCAGGCACCACAAGAAGCCCGAGTGTTCCCAGGACCATGAAGCACACGCCCATCAGGGGCACCACCCGGACCGAGAAGGTACCCCCCGCCACCACAGCGACGCCGTAGAGAAGAAGCCAGGCTCCGGAAATCAGCCTGATGGTGTCCGCCTGCCACAGCGCCACGGTAAAGACGATCCCGGCGAGCGCAGGAGGAGTGAATCCCAGCAGGACCTTCCGTCCGGTTCCGGACAGCACGGGCAGACCGACGCGCCGGGCCTTTCGCTCGATGGCCCACGCTCCGACTCCGGCCGCCACCACCGCTTCGGCGGCCCATACGCCGAGCCAGCCTTCCGGGGTGGCCCGCCCGGCAGCGATGGCCGCCGCCGCCAGGGCCGTGAGCCCCATGCCCACCCCGCCCCAGCCCGGTACCGCCGTGAAAGCCTGCCCGTTTTCCATCGTTCGCCGGATGAAGCGCAGGTCCTCCATGGCCCGATGGCTGAGGGGTATGGGATCCACGTCCCGGCTGGCCTGGGAATGTCTCGACATAGTGATCCAATCTGGCGACGCCTATTGGTGAGGTCAAGTACTTTGTGATCCAAAGCCAGCACGCGGGACCTCCCGGCATCTGCATGAGCTTGAACATGGATCCTCCACGCCGGAAATTGTACGGCCCTGGCCACCGTAGCTGTGAGGGAGTTGTACAGGAGAGCCCGCGTGGAGATGATGGTGGTGGCAGTGAGGTAGCGCGGAACCAAACTCGGACACCGACATGCCAAACCCCATCCTGTCCCTCTTCCTTCCCCTCGCCGTTGGAGCAACTCTCCAGCAGCTTCCCCAGGCCGGCTTCCAGGCTCATGCGGTTCGGGCTACGGTGCCTCCCTCGGTCGATGGAGAAGTGGAGGAGACGGAGTGGGCCGGCGCCCCGGTCTTCACCGACCTGATCCAGTTCGAGCCCCAGCGGGGGGAGCCGTCCCCCTTCCGCACCGAAGCCCGCCTTCTCTACGACTCGGCGTTCGTGTATGTGGCTTTCAAAGGGTGGGACACCGCAGCCGTGACAGCTCAGCTCACTCGCCGGGACGCCGACCTGGCCAACGACGACGTCTTCGTGGTCATCCTGGACACGTACAGGGACCGTCAGTCGGCGTATGTCTTTGCGGTGAACCCCCTGGGGACCCAGGCCGACGCGAGGATCGTGAACGACGGCCGCACGACGGACCTGACGTGGGACGCCGAGTGGGAGGTTCGGGCCAGAATCCAGGAGTGGGGGTGGTCTGCCGAGATCGCCATACCGCTGGGCTCCATTCGTTTCCAGGCCGGAGAAGACCAGAAGTGGGGCGTGAACTTCGGTCGGGGGAGGCGCCGGAGTCTCGAGCTCTCATTCTGGACAGGTCCCCTGGATGCGGAGTTTCGGGTGTCCCAGGCCGGGGAGCTGACGGGGTTGAATCTTCAGGCGCCACCCCGTCGGCACACGGGGATCGCGTACGGCCTCACCCGATTCCAGGACGGAGCGGAGCCAATCCAGGACGCCGGGCTGGACCTTCGGTATGCCATCACCTCCGGGATCAATCTCATCGCAACGCTGAACCCCGATTTCGCCACGATCGAGGCCGACCAGGAGCAGGTGAACCTGACACGGTTCGAGTTGAACCTGCCGGAAAAGCGTCCCTTCTTCCTGGAGGCGGCTGAGCTCTTCCGACAGCGGATAAGGACCTTCTATTCCCGGCGTATCTCCGATATCCGGGGCGGGGCTCAGGTTATTGGAAAGCAGGGGCCCTGGACCTTTGCCGTTCTGGGGGCGGACTCCGATGAGACCAGCGAAGCTCCGGCAGCCACCTTCGGCGTGGCTCGGGTGCAGCGGGACATCGGACGCTCCAGCCTGGGCCTGACCTGGGCGGACCGGAGGATGGACGGCCTCGGCGACGGCTCGGCAAGCTTGGATGCAACCCTCTTTTTCTCTCCCACGTTCGGGTTCACAGGGCAGCTTGTCCGGAGCTACGGTCCGGAGGAAGACGGGGTGTGGGCGTTCTTCCTTCGTCCCTCCTACGATTCCCCCACAGGCCATTTCCACGTCCGTTACACCCACCTGGGGGAGAACTTCGCGGACAACGCCAACGGGATCGGCTTCGTCGCGGACGACAACCGTAGAGAGGTGGACTCGGCCCTGGAGAAGACCTTCTGGATACGGAGCGGGTTCCTGGAGCGCCTGGAATACGGTTCCAACTACAACTGGTACTGGGGGCAGGAGGGTGATCTCCGGAGCTGGAAGATCGACGAGAGCCTGGACGCGGAGTTCAGGAACCGCCTGTCGGCCCGGGTGGCCCACACGGAAGAATTCAAGGGGGAGTATCAACCCCGATTCGAGAAGGATTTTCGGAACCGGAGCACCTCGGTGAGGATGGGCTACAACACCCGGGAATACCAGTCCGTTTCCGCGAGCTACCGGTTCGGGCGGAACTACGACGCGGACTTTCAGCTGGTGTCGGGATCAGCTCGATACAAACCCACACCGGAGTCGGCGCTGGAGTATGAGCTGCAGCGGCTGGTGCTGGACCCGGACCCGGACGACGACACCACCTGGATCCATGTGGTTCGGGCCAACCAGTACTTCACCCAGGATCTCTATCTACAGCTCTTCTTCCAGACCAACTCGGCCATCGATCGGCGGAATGTGCAGGCCGTGTTCGTCTACCGGTACAAGCCTCCCTTCGGTACGCTTCAGATCGCCTTCCAGCGAGGGACGGCGGAGTTCGGAGAGCGTTCGGAACAGGGGAACACCCTCTTCCTGAAAGGCACCTGGGTGTTTTGACCTGGGCTGGCCTGTGCGAACACCCGGAGTCTTCTCTCTCCTGAACGTCACGGTCCTGACGGCACTCCTGCCTCCCTTCCGGGCGGCCTCCCCCGCCTCGGCCCGGATCCTGAGAGGGGAGTGAGACGTTATCTTCAGGACCGCCGGCTTCTTGTCTACTCGGTCAGAAGGATCCGCGATGGATGCCCTCACCGTAAGCGGGCTGACCCGCCGATTCGGTGCCCTTACCGTGCTGGACGGGGTCAACCTCTCCCTTCCGGCCGGCCACATCCTCGTCATCACAGGACCCAACGGAGCCGGAAAGACCACCCTGCTCCGGTGCATCGTCGGGGCCGATCGTCCTGACTCGGGGGAAGTGCTCTTCCAGGGGCACACCTTTGACGAGACCGATCCCCACGTCCGAGCCGCGGTTGCCGTTGCCCTGGACGACATGGGGTTCTTCCCGGACCTCTCGGTGCGGGAGCACCTGGAGCTCCTCGCCTTCGCACACGGAGGAGACGGCCGGTCCGTGCCGGAGGTGATGACAGAGCTGGGTCTGGATGCGGCCGGTGACCAACTCCCGGCCACCCTCTCCAGCGGGCAGAGGAGGCGGCTGGCTCTGGCGTCCTGCTTTGTACGCCCCCGGCGCCTGATGGTGTTGGACGAGCCGGAGCAGAGACTCGACGTTCGAGGGCGGAGTTGGCTTGCCCAGCGGCTTCTCCGGGAGAAGGCCGAAGGCACCGCGGTGCTCATGGCGTCGCACGACCCGGAGCTATTCGAAAGGGTCTCTGACGCGCGACTCGAGATCGGGTCGTGAGGGAGCCGCACGCGGGCTCCGGCTCGCCTGTGAGGGTCCCGGACACCGGCGCCTCCTGGGATAGGCGATGAACACCACGCCGGCGGGCAGGACTCCCCGGGCCAGGGAATGGAAGGCGCGCTTTCGTCGCGCCCGGCGAATTCACCACGAGCGTTCCCTGGGCGATCTCCTCTCAGACCTCTATATGCTGCTCTGGCTCCTCCTGGTCTATGGTGGTGCGCTGGTGTCTGCCGTGCGGCGACATCTCGCTCTTGCTCCCCAGGGGCCCACGGCGAAATCCCTCTGGATCACAGGGGGCCTCTTTCTCGCAGGGGCAGGGATTGCCTGGCGGGGCTTCGGGGCCCTGGGGCCCCTTCTCGCTACCCCTGCCGAACAGAGCTGGGCCGTGTCCACTCCCCTGGACCGACGCCGATGGCTCCTGCCCCGTTTCACGTCTCTTCTCCTGGCTGCAGGTGCTATGGTGGCGGTAATGGGTGTGGTAGCCGGGATGGGACTTCACGGGGGCAGCCTGGGGTGGACCACCCTGGCCGGGGGTCTGTTCGGCATCACTTTCGCCGGGGCGAGCGTCATTGTGCAGGGCAGGTTGAGGGACGACTGCTGGTCCCGTCGGGCGGGCTCGGTGCTCATCGGCGCGGGAGTCCTGACGGCAGCGGCCGTGGTCGTCGCTCATCAGTCCGGGTGGCCTCTCCCATCGCAAGGCCTGCCCTCTTCGTTCGCAATGGCCATCGCGGGGGTACCGCTGGCTTGCGTCACCGTCGTGGCGGCGGTACGCACGCTTCCGGGTATCGATCTCGCCGCCCTGAGCGCCGGCGCCCAGCTCGCCGCCGCCACCGCCACCGCTACCGTTGGAATGGACCCGTCCATCCTCTCCGGCATCCTTGAAGTCCGGCACTGGCGCCGGGTCGGACACGTTTCCAGCCGCCCATTCCGGTACGGTCGGCTGGGTCGGACGTGGGTTCTTCTCCAGGCCGAATTCCGCCGCCAGCTGCGCCGTCCCGCCGGTCTGGGAACCTGGGCTGCCCTGGCTGTGGCGCAGTACGCCGTGGCGCTCCTTGTGCCGGCCGTTGCAGGGGTGGCCCACCTGATCCTCCTGTACTTCGCTACCAACCGCCTCGCTGCGGGGCTCCGGACCCTGTCCCGATCCCCGGGACTACGAAGAGCCCTGGGAGGTGAGGAGCTCAGGGTGCGTCTCACCCACATCGTGATTCCCACCCTCGGCGCCGCCCTCTGGTGGCTGATCACCTGGTCGGCAAGCGGAACCCCCCACATTCCGGCGGATCTGATCCTGATTGCCGGGGTGTCCGCTGCATCGTATCGATCCGCTACGCGTTCACCGCTGTCCTACGGAGGGGTGGTCATGGAGACGCCCTTCGGCCTCTTCCCGGTGGAGGTGCTGATGCAGATGGCCAGGGGGCCAGATCTCCTGGGGGCCATGGTGGTGTTCCAGTGGATCGTGGCGCGGTAGCGCGGAGGGGGAGGGATCATCGTGGAGGGGTCAAGAGGCCCTTTCCCAGGGTGCCGACCCGGGTCGCCATCCCCCTCCTCGTCAGATTGCCGGCGTCACGTTCTGGTTCATCCGAAACAGATTCGTGGGGTCCCACTTTGCCTTCAGGCGTGCCAGCCGGTCGTAATTCTCCTGATAGGCCATGGCCTCCTCCCCCGCCGTCTCGCTGATGAGGTTCACGTAAGTTCCTCCGGTGGCGAACGGCTGCAGGGCCTGGAAGTATTCCCGGGTCCATCCGATGCACCGATCGTCATCGGAAGGGTCTTCCCACCGGGTCGTCATGTTAACCAGGAAATCAACGTCTCGATGGGGATAAGCGGTGGCGTCGGCTGGGACCCGATTCACGGCACCCCCCAGATGGGTTATCGACACCCGGGTCTCCGGTGTGGGTGGAGACAGCGCGGACTCGGTGATACGGTCCAGGGCGTCCACGGACGGATCCACGAAGTTGTGGGATTTCCAGTAGTAACGCTTCCCCGGTGGATAGGATGTCTCGAAGGCCCGTTGCCATTGGACGAAGGGAACCGGGGCCACGGTGTCCGCGATGGGTGAACCAAAGGTCCTCAGAGGGGCGATGACTTCCTCCCCCTTCTCCATCGCGCCGGAGTAGATGGGGATGACGGACAGGATCCGTTTCCCTCGGTGAGAGGGTGGGATGAAGGGTTCCGATCCGGCGGTGGAGAAGTTTAGCCAGACCGAGAGGTCGTCGGGTGCCTCCGCAGCCACGTCCCACCAGTGCCGTACGGCCGACTCGGCGTCCTCGGCCCCATAGACGATGAGTCCTGCGAGAACGGTCACCAAATCGTGAAGGGCGAACTCGAAGCTCGTCACCACGCCGAAATTGCCCCCGCCTCCCCGCACACCCCAAAAGAGCTCTGGATTCTCGACGTCGCTGGCGTGGACGAGCTCTGCGTCGGCGGTGACCATATCCACTGAAACGAGGTTATCGATGGTCAACCCGTGCTTTCGGCACAAGTACCCGAAACCGCCGCCCAGGGCTAGACCGGCGACACCGGTGTCTGGATCCACGCCCACCGGAACCACGAGGCCAAAAGGGGCGGTTTCGTGGTCCACTGCGCCAAGCCTCGTCCCGGCCCCCACCAGTGCCCTCCGTCTTCGGGGATCCACCCTCACCCAAGCCATGGGGGCCAGGTCGAGCATGAGACCGCCGTCGCAGACTGCGTTCCCAGCCACGTTGTGGCCCCCGCCCTTGACGGCCAGGAGGATCTCGCGGCTCCTGGCAAACCGAACGGCAGACATCACGTCCGAGACGCCATTGGGGCGGACGATGATCCCCGGTCGTCGGTCGATCATCGCGTTGTAGACGGATCTGGACTCGTCGAATCCCTCGTCGCCATCCTGAAGGACTTCTCCCAGGACGAGTTCCTTCAGGGCTTGAGCGGATTCCCCCATCGGTCCGGTCGCATCATTCCGCATTCCGATATCTCTCTCCTCTGAAACACGATTGAAGGCCGTGTGCCGAGGGCTTCCCCCGAGTCGGAGGCGCCCAGCCGTGCTACGGGAAGGCACCGGGCATGGCAAGACCACCTTGAGGATATACGCCGATGGTCCGGGGAGGGTTCGTTGCCCTGGATTCAGAGGTTGGCGGCCATCATGGACGTCGGGGGTTCGGCGGCGGGAATGCCGGCCTCACCTCCGGCACCAGGGCAATGCCGGGAGGGAGTCCTGATGGACCGGAGTGGGGACTCCACCATCCGGGTGTCTTAAAGCCAGACGGATCTACCACCTTGGCGTTTGCGGAGGGGGTGCTCCGGGCAGCCCGACGAGCGACAGGAGCCTTCCTTACCTCGTTTGCATCTTCCATCTCTCCCATCGGGGCCAGATGAGCCGCCAGGGTGGGCCCGTTCCTCGTCCGTGTGGCGGGGAGCGCCTGGCTCATTTGCCGTCGAGCCTCCCCCATCTGCCCGGAGAGGCCCAGGTTCGACACCAGGTTCATGGTTCTGGTGGGATTGGCCGGGCCCACTGCCCCGAGCTTCCGGTATTCTCCCTCCGCCTCTGCAGATCGAAGAGCCCGTCTAATGGACAGAGCCCCGGTTGTGGGATCCGGCGGGCAAGAAAGCGATGAAGACGGGCAGGAAGGGACGGGAGCGGTCCATCGCGGTCCAGGGAAGAGGACTCCTGCGCAGTCGTCTTCCAGGACCAAGGCTCCAAGATCGAACATGCGCGGACCCACCAGCCGGAGATCTACCTTCCCGGACCTCCTTATCCTTGACCTGACGGGTACAGGTTGGGCAACTTGGCTCGACCCCTTCCCCCGAACTCAACCACGATCTGCGACGAGGCAAGGTTGCCAGTCGCCCCTGAACCGCGTCATCTGTCTCTCGATGACGGAGGACCTCATTCATGCCCCGAGATCGACGCACCAAAAAGCCGAAAGATCCCCCGCGCCACCCTCAGATTAGCCGCCGTGGACTGCTCTCCGGCGCAGTCGGCGCGCTTGGCGCAGGTATGCTGGGCAGGTTTTCAGGGGCGGCAAGAGATGCCGTGTCGCAAGCCCAGACCTCGCCAGGTCTTCCGGTGCCGCCGGATGCGACGAAGGTGCAGGGTCGGCTCGCCAACGAGCTCGGTCAGCGCTCGCCGTTTGAGCGGCCTCGCCGCGAGAGCATCGGTGTTGCGTCGAAGACGCCGCTGCAGGACTTGAACGGGACCATCACGCCAGCGGACCTCCATTACGAGCGACACCACGCCGGCGTGGCCATGATCGATCCCGCTGCATACACGTTGCTCATCCACGGCATGGTGGAAAGACCGATGGTCTTCACCCTCGAGGACTTGAAGAGACTACCGTCCGTGTCTCGGGTCCTCTTCTTGGAATGCTCCGGGAACTTGAAACGCAACGCTCCCGAGGAAACGCGGGCACAGGATCTGTGCGGCCTCACAAGCACGAGCGAATGGACGGGCGTCTTATTGGCGACGCTGTTCCGCGAGGTGGCTATCCGCCCGGCCGCAAAGTGGTTCTTGGCGGAGGGGCAGGATGCCGCGCTGTTGGCTCGGAGTATCCCCGTTGAGAAGGGATGGGATGACGCGATGATCGCATGGGGCCAGAACGGGGAAGCCTTGCGGCCGGAGAACGGCTATCCCGCGCGACTGATCTGCCCCGGTTGGGAAGGCAACGCCAATGTGAAATGGCTACGCCGTTTGGAGCTCTCGGATCGCCCCTTCATGACCCGCGAGGAGACGAGCAAGTATACAGAGGCGTTGAAGGGCGGAAAGGCCCGTCAGTTCAGCTTCGTCATGGATGCGCGCTCCATCATCACCCGCCCCTCCTACCCCCAAACGCTCATGCCCGGATGGAACGAGATACGCGGGTTGGCCTGGAGCGGCCGCGGTCGAATCGTGAGTGCCGAGTTGAGCTTTGATGAGGGAGCGACCTGGTTGGCGGCCCAGCTGCAGGATCCGGTCCTTCCCTTGGCCCATACTCGTTTCCGGTACATGTGGCACTGGGATGGGCGGATGACGACGCTATTGAGCAGGGCCACCGACGAGACCGGATACCAACAGCCTACCCAGCGGGCCTTGATCGAAGCCCGCGGACCGGGATCCGGGCCATACCACCTCAACCCCATCACCGGTTGGCGAGTCCGCCCCAACGGCACCGTCGTTCTGCGAACGGAGGAGTGGAAATGAAGCACGCGCTTGGTCTACTCGCCTTCGTCCTGGCTGTGGGCTGTGGCCCCGGGCAGGAACGGGTGAGACCCGAGACACCCTCCGGAGACTCAGCCAGACCTTCTGCGATGACTTC
>JASFRP010000029.1:0-11743 GCA_050114895.1 Gemmatimonadota bacterium | reverse complement strand
CACCGACCGGGGCGAGGCGCAACAGGTGTACCTGATCGCCCTCCGGGGTGGGGAGGCCATGCCCCTCACTCCCATCGAGGAAGGGGTGAACGCCTTCTCCTGGTCCCCCATCGGAGACCGCCTCCTTCTCTCGGTGACGGAGCCCGAGGGTGAGCGGTCCAAGGCCATCACGGAACGCTACGGTTCCTTCGAGGTGGAGGACGCCGAGGCCCGGAACGCCCATCTCTGGATGGTGGAGGTAGACGAGAAGGGGCAAGCCTCCGAGCCGACGCGCCTCACCGAGGGCGACTTCCACGTCTCCGGCGCGGACTGGTCCCCCGACGGAACCCGCGTCGCCTACGTCCGGCAGCCCGACGCCAAGCTCCTCTCCTCCATGGAGACCGACATTTACGTCCTGGACGTGGCGTCCGGTGAGAGCACTGGGCTGGTGGTGGGACCGGGCCCCGACGGCGGCCCCGAGTGGTCTCCCGACGGCGCGTGGATCCTCTTCAGCGAGTTCGACCGGGATCTGGGCTCCGTCTACTACCTGAACTCCGAGCTGGCACGGATCCCCTCGGGGGGAGGCGAGGTCGAGGTCCTGACTCGGGACTTCGACGAGGACGTGGGCGGAGCGGTGTGGACGGAGACGGGGATCCGCTTCGGGGCAGGGGCCCGGACCCGCCGGGTCATCTACTCCCTGGATCCGGAGAGCGGGGCCATCCGGGAGCTCTCCTTCCCCAGTCCCGTCGTGGGGTCCTTCTCCTTCACGACGGACGGACGCTCTCTGGCCTTCACCGGCCAGAGCGGTGAGAGCCTGGCAGAGGTCTATCTGGTCCGGAACGCGGCGTCCAGAGCGCCCCGGATCGACCAGCTCACGGACATGACCGCACAGACCGACGGATGGGCCATCGGGACCCGGGAGGTGATCAGCTGGAGGAGCGAGGACGGGACGGAGATCGAGGGAGTCCTCTACAAGCCGGCGGACTACGATCCCTCCAGGCCGTATCCCCTCCTGGTGAACATCCACGGGGGACCCACGGGGACCTCACGCCCGACCATGGTCCCCTCGTACGTCTACCCGATTCTCCACTGGCTGGCCAAGGGGGCGGTGGTCCTGGAGCCCAACTACCGAGGCTCCGCCGGTTACGGCGAGGCGTTCCGAAGCCTCAACGTGAGGAACCTGGGAGTGGGGGACATGTGGGACGTGATGTCCGGAGTCCAGCACCTCATCGATGCCGGGATCGCGGATCCGGAGCGGATGGGGGCCATGGGATGGAGCCAGGGGGGCTACATTTCCGCCTTCCTTACCACGAACACCCACCTCTTCCAGGCCATCTCGGTGGGGGCCGGGATCTCCGATTGGATGACCTACTACGTGAACACCGACATCCACCCCTTCACCCGGCAGTACCTGAAGGGTACGCCGTGGGACGATCCGGAGATCTATGCCCTCACCTCTCCCATGACGAACATCAACCAGGCTTCCACCCCCACCCAGATCCAGCACGGCGAGTTCGACCAGCGGGTGCCCATCCCTGACGCCTACGAGCTGTACCAGGGGCTCCAGGACGTGGGTGTGGAGACCC
The DNA here is from genome assembly GCA_050114895.1 of Gemmatimonadota bacterium. Lineage (GTDB taxonomy): Bacteria > Gemmatimonadota > Gemmatimonadetes > Longimicrobiales > Gaopeijiaceae > JASFRP01. The sequence goes on along the minus strand of JASFRP010000029.1, from coordinate 10,178 downwards.
GCCTCATCGTCTACAAGGGCTTCGGGCACGGGATCAGCAAGCCCAAGGAGCTGTTGGCGGGGGTGTGGCACAACTGGCAATGGTTCGGGAAATACATCTGGGGAGAGGAGATCGAGCTACCGGTGGAGGACGGGGGGAAGGAGAGACCCGGGGGGTGATCCCCTCCGCGACTGACCCCGTTGGCCCGCCGTCCCCAAAACCGACGTCCGTCCCGGTGGATTGTCCTCCCGTGGTGACAGGTCCCGGAGGAATCCCCCGGCCCACCGGGTTTCCGGCTGGCACGGATCATGACTCCAGAGAAGGGTGCGGCCGGACCTCGACCCCACTTTCGGGACTCCGGCTCCACATCTCACGGGGAGGGCAGAATGCGAAGACTGTGGCTCTTGCTTGCAATCGCGCTGCCGATGGCGGGGTGCGTCTCCCTCGATAGTGTCCGCTATGTGGGGCCCTACTACCGGACACCCTCCGGTTTGTGGGAGAAGGCCGAGGGGCGATCCAGCGTACCGGAGGCCCTCCTCCCCTGTCCGGGGCCGGCGTGCAAGATCCCGGTCCCCGCGGGTGGGGGGCAGCCTGGCACCGGTGGGGAGCCGAAGGGCTGATTCCTCTCCTTCCTCTTCGTTCTCGAACCCGAAATGGAGCCGGGGTTCGTGGGAGCTCGATCTACTCCCCCCCTGAGCTTCGCCGGGGCGTGGAGCACCGTACCCAGGTCCGTGGCTCCCCGGTCCGGGGATCGATGGGCAAGACGGCTCGGTCCCTGGGGACACGCTCCGGGTCCTCGGAGGCCCCGTAGGCCAGCATCGCCGCCAGGGTCGCGTTGTTCCTCAAATCATCGAACGAGATCTTGTCATATGTATCCCGGTTCGTGTGCCACGTGTACTGACGATACTCGTCGTAGGCGGACTGGAGGCGGAAGGATGGAGCCCCGGTGCAGAGGAAGGAGACGTGGTCGCTGCCGGCGTTGTTCTGTCCCCCGGGGAACTCCAGGGTGATGTGCTGGGCGATCTCGTCGGGGACCGCGGAGACCCACCGAGCGATGTGCTCCCCCGCGTAGAGCAGTCCCTGGGCCTCGATTCGCTCGATGCGCCAGGTGCCGTTGTCCTGGTTGAAGGCGGCCTGGAGCCCCTCCATCACTTCGGGGTGGTCCTCCCGGAAGGATCCCGACCCGATAAGCCCCATCTCCTCGGGGCCCCATAGACCCACGAGGATCGTGCGCCGGGGGTTCGGATACGCCGCTTCGAGAATCCGCATGGCCTCCATCATCATCACGGAGCCGGTGGCGTTGTCCGTGGCGCCGGTGGCGGAGTGCCAGGAGTCCAGGTGTGCGCCCAGGAGGACGTACTCGTCCGGGAGCTCGGTGCCCCGGAGCTCCGCCAGGACGTTGAACTGGGGCACCTCACCGAGATTCTCCGCCTCGATGTTCATCCGCACCCGGGGGGCCTGGTCGTGCTCCGCCATCCGGAAGAGGAGCCCGTAGTCCTCGCAGCTCAGGTCCACGGAGGGGATGTCCCGGGTGGGGGCGCTGAAGACCTTGTTCACTCCCCACCCCCCGGACCAGTTGGAAGAGATGATTCCTGCGGCTCCGGCGTCGGCGAACTGCTGCGGGGCGCCCCGCCCGCCGAATGGTGTCAGGCGCTCACGGTAGCTCTGCTGAAGCTCGGCGCGCCGCTGGGCCAGTCGCTCCACGGTCTCCGCAGTGGCGTTGGTCTCGAACTCGTGGGGGGCTCGGCACATGGGCTCCGGAGGGGAGACGAGGACCATCTTCCCCGCCACCGAGGGGAGCCACCGGTTGGCCTCCTCTTCCGAAGAGAACTCCGGGACGATGAGGACGTCCCCCTCCATAGGGCCGTCGGTGCCGGGGCTCCATGCCAGGACATGGGCCTCCAGGGTCTTCACCCGGGGCGCCACCAGATCCATGTGGGTGATTCCGAACTGCCACCCCTCCCAGGTCCCGTACTGCTCCTTTCGGGCCGGGACGCCCCACTCCTGGAACTTGCTCAGCGCCCAGTCGCCAGCGGCCTCCAGATTGGGGGAGCCTGCGAGGCGGGGCCCGATGTAATCGGTGAGGATCTGGGCGAGGCTCTCCACCTGGGATTGCTCCATGCCCTCGGCCCACATTTGGCGGATGACCGGGTCGTCCACGCGGAACGTCTGGGCGGACGCCCCCTGGCTCCAAACCAGGACCGTCCCCGCCAGTGAAAGGATGATGCGCCCCAACCGTGTGGACCTCATATCGAACCTCCTCCAATCCGTATCCTCACAATGGCCGCTGACGTTGCGGATGTTCCAGTGGAGGAAGGTACGGTGGCGGAAGCACTGGCGCAGCGTGTTGGTTTCGTCGTCCCACTCCACCTGCCTACTACGCCTGTAGTTGACAAGACCCGCTCCCGGGCGTAGGATTGTACTACGCGTGTAGTAGATAACCCTCGGGAGAACGATGCCATGATGCTGTCGGGCCGGGAGCTGGACGTCATGAACGTCCTCTGGGAGCGGGGATCGGCCACCGTATCCGAGGTCCTGGAGGAGCTCCAGGACGAGCTCGCCTACACCACTGTCCTAACCATCCTCCGGCGTCTGGAGGAGAAGGGCCACGTGCGCCATGACGCCGATGGAAAGGCCCACCGCTACCTCCCCCTCGTCCATCGGGAAGAGGCTCAGGACAGCGCGATTCAACGAGTGACGAGGAAGCTCTTCCTCGACTCCCCGGCCCTCCTCATGAGCCGGCTCCTCCGGAAGGGGACCCTCACGGAGGCGGAGCTTCGGGCTCTCCGGACCCTGGTGGACGAGCGGCTGAGGGAAAGGGGGGAGGGATGATCACCGCCTGGATGTTGTACGCTATCGTCGTGGGGCTCCTCCTGGCGGCCGGCGGTATGGCCCTGGAAAAGCTCTTTCGAGCCCATGGGCTTCCCTCCCGGGGAGTCTGGGTAGTCGCAATCGTTCTCTCCGTGGGCTGGCCGGTGGGGCACTGGGCGTGGGAGAAGAGGCCGGAGGAGCTGCCCCCGGCGGCTCTGCCCAGCGTTCCGGCGGCGGCCCCGCCTGAGCTCTCCCGAACGGTTCTCCCCCTCGAAGCCATCACCGTGGAAGTGCCGAGGGAATCGGTCCTTCGGGGCCTGGACGGGCCGATCATGGTGGCCTGGGGCCTCGCCACCGGCGTCCTCCTCCTGTTCTTCGCGGTGCTCTTCTTCCGAACCCGTCATCTCAGGGGAAAGTGGCGAAAGGGCCAGGTAGGGGAGCAGCCCGTCCTCTTCTCCGACGAATGGGGCCCGGCGGTGGTGGGGTTTCTTCGGCCTCAGATCGTGCTTCCTGGATGGTGCAGCGAGGTGGACGGTTGGGCCCTGCGGTTCATCCTCGACCACGAGCTGGAGCACATAAGAACCAGCGACCTGAGGCTCATGATCCTGGTGGGGGCCCTTCCCGTCTTCTTCCCGTGGCATCTCCCGGTCTGGTGGCAGCTGTCCCGCCTCAGAACCGCCGTCGAAGGGGACTGCGATCTGCGGGTCCTGGGAAGAAACCCCGGCCAGACCCGGCGCTACGTGGATCTCCTCCTGGACGTGGGTGAGCGGTCGTCCCGGAGCCGACCACTGGTTGCCATGCTTTCGGAGCCCTACGAGACCCTCAAACGGAGGATCAGGATCATGACCATGCCACTGCCGAAGCGACCGTGGATCCGAGGCGGGCTCCTGGGGGGAATCGGGGTCGTCCTCTTCGCCCTGGCCTGCTGGGCTCCCGGGCCGACGGATGCGAAGGACCAGGGAGCGGAGCCTTCGGACGAGGCCCCTGCCCCCGAAGCTGTGATCCCCGAAGACGCCGGCCCGGCTCAAGAGCCGACAATGATGCCCGTGTTCACGCCCTACACAGTGTGGCCGACCATCCGCAACCCGGACGAGGCGATGGAGACCCTCCGCCGGGCCTACCCGCCGGACCTGAAGGCTGCGGGAGTCGGTGGTACAGTGGACGTCTGGTTCTTCGTGGATGAGGAAGGCCGGGTCATGCGGACGCTGGTGAACGAGTCTTCAGGCAACGCGGACCTGGACGACGCCGCCCTGAAGGTAGCCGACGTCCTGGAGTTCACTCCGGCCCTGAACCGGGACCAGAGGAGGTCGGTCTGGGTTTCGTTGCCCATCGAGTTCACCACCGCGGAGGGTGCCGAAGGGCCAACTCCAGAAGCGCTTCCCCAGGGGGAGGCCGCCGGAGCCCGGCTCGCGGCCACTCGGAACCCGGAGACGGTGGCAGGCGCTTCCCCGGGAGTGGCAGCGCAGGTCGCCGGGCCAACGGGTGAGATCACCGGCGTCACCGCGGATGCCCAGACCGGTGAGGTCCTCCAGTTCGTGCAGGTGTTCGTGGCAGGGACCGGGCGAGGGACCCTCTCGAACCGGGAGGGGCGGTTCCTGATCCAGGACGTTCCGGTGGGAGAGCAGGAGGTTGTGGCCGTGCTCATCGGGTATGGCTCCCTGACCGAGGGGGTCATCGTCACGGCGGAGGAACCGGCCGACGTGAGCTTCGGCCTTCGCATCGAGGCGATCCCCCTCGAAACACTCGTAGTACGGGCGACAGCCGGAACCGACGAGGAGTAGCCGCCCCGAGGCGGGCAGTCGTGGGCCACCGGAGAACTCCTCTCGGACGCCTGCCCGCCCCCGAACCCCCCATTCAAACCATCCCGCCTCTCATGGCGTCTACCTGGTAGACTCAGTAGTCCACTCGGTATACACCGGAGCAGGCCATGCCGGAGCTCAATCTCGGAGAGCTGGAACAGGTGGTCCTTCTCGGGATCCTGGCACAGGGTGACCAGGCCTTCTCTCTGGAAGTGAGGAGGGGGATCCAGGAGACCACGGGGCAGAGGGTATCCCGGGGGGCCTTCTACACCACCCTTGAACGTCTCAAACGGAAGGGCCTCGTCGATTGGGAGGTCTCCCAGCCGCGGACCGCTCGCCGGAAGGGGACTCAGCGCCGCTTCTCCGTAACCCCCGCCGGGCTGGAAGCCCTCCGCTCCACACGCGCCACCCTCCATACCCGGTGGATGCGGCTGGACCAGGCCCTGGAGGAGCTATGATCCGGCGCCTTGCAGAGCTGATCCTGGCCAGGACCCTGCCGGAAGGGCCCACCGGGGAGAGCATCCGGGCGGACCTGGCCGAAGAGCTGGAAGAGCGCCGGAAAGGGGAACCTCGGAGCGCCGCCTCGTGGTGGCACCTCTGGGAGTCCATGAAGCTGGCGGCGCATTTCGCCCTCTTCCGCCTCGGAGAGGCACGTAGAGCAAGACGGGGCAGGAGGGGAAGAAAACACGGGGGGAACGGTTTCATGGGATCCATGGAGCAGGACCTGAGGTTCGCACTCCGGACCCTGAGACGACGCTGGGTCTTCACCGCGGTGGCCGTGATGACCCTGGGACTGGGAATCGGCTCGGCCACGGCCATGTTCAGTGTGGTGGATGGGGTGTTGCTGAAGAGCGTGCCCTTCGAAGAGCCGGGACGCTTGGTGAATGTCTGGCTGACCGAGGAGGATGCCAGGGGAGCACCGGGCCTCGTGGGCCGGACCTGGAATCGGCTCCCCTTCTCCCTGCCCGAGTACCGGAGCTGGCGGGCCGAGACCACCGCCTTCGAGGCCGTCGGGGTCCACAACGGCGTGGAGACGACGCTCACGGGGGAGGGCCCCGCGGCGCGCATCACCCTGGGAGTCGGGAGCGCGTCTCTCCTCTCGGTGTTGGGGGTCCAGCCCGTTCTTGGCCGATGGTTCCTCCCGGAGGAGGAAGGAGACGGGACGACCCTGCCGGCCCATGTGACCGTGGTGAGTTACGAGGCCTGGGCGAGCCGACTGGGAGCCGATCCCGACGTCCTCGGCAAATCCCTGAGCCTGAGTGGGACCCCCTACACCGTCATCGGCGTCCTTCCGCCGGGGTTCCGGCTTCGCCACCTGGGCATGCACTGGCTGGGGGAGGACACCCGGGGTCTCAGGGAGGTCTGGGTTCCCGTCGGCGGGCCGTCGCTGGGGAACGGAAACAACCTGGAAGCCGTGGGGCGCCTGGCCCCGGGTGTGGACCCCGTCGAGGCGACAGACGAGACCGCTCGCATCCTGGCCCAGACCGGGTACGACGGGGTGGTGCGGATCGTCCCGCGATCCGAGGACGAGACTCACGCGTTGGCGTCGCCCCTGGTGCTCCTTCTGGCGGCCACGGGAATCCTCCTCCTCATCGGATGCGCCAACATCGCCACCCTGGCCCTGGGGGAGCTTCAGGGCCGGGGATCCGAGCTCTCCACCCGGTCGGCTCTGGGTGCGGGCCGGGTCCGCATCGTCCGCCAGCTCCTGACCGAGAGCCTGGTGGTGGGGTTGGGAGGTACGGTGCTCGGGGTGGTCCTGGCCTTCGGAGGGACCCGGGCCCTGGTGGCCATGGCGCCGCCGCTGCCCAGGGTGGAGACGGTGGGGGTGGATCTACGGGTCCTGGTCTTCGCCGCCCTCCTGGGCGTGTCGGCCAGTGTCCTGTTCGGGACGGTCCCGGCCTCGGTTTCGGCCAGAAGATCCGCTGCCGGCATGGCCGCCTCGAACCGCACGGCCTCGAAGCGGAGATCCCTGTTGGAGCGGTGGATGGTCTCCGCCGAGATCGCCCTCACGGTGGTGCTGCTTGTGGCGGGAGGGCTCCTGGCCCGGAGCTTCCAACGCTTGCTGGCCGTGGACCCGGGGTTCGAGCCCAGGGGGCTCGCGACGGTCAGCGTTTACCTTCCCGAGGAGACCTTCGGGTCCGTGGACGAGCTGCCGGCGGTCTATGACGAACTCATGGCGGCCATCCGGGACATCCCGGGAGTGACCCGGGCCAGCGCCATCACCCGTCTCCCCTTCCCGGGCCTCACGAACACGAACAACCTCCGTTTCATCGGTCGGGACGGCGGTGAGGATTTCACCGTCCACGCCCAGCAGCTCTACGCCCTCCCGGGATACCACGAGGTCATGGGCATCCCCGTGGTGGAGGGGGAGGGTCTGACGGAGGACCAGGCGCGGGATTCCATTCCCGAGACTCTCCTTTCAGAGAACATCGCTCGGAGGGGGTGGCCGAATGGTTCGGCAGTGGGTGCTCGGCTGAGAGTATGGCGAACGGAAGGGCGGGTGGTTGGCATCGTGGGCTCGGTGAAGCGGAACGCCCTGGGAGCGGAGGCCGATCCGGCCTGGTACGCCTCGCTCAAAGACCTCCCGGCCCGGGAGATCAGCCTGGTTGCAAGGACCCCGGGGGATCCGGTGGCGCTGGCTGCACGCATGCGGGAGACGGTGCAGGGCCTCTACCCTGACGTTCCCGTCCGACAGGTCACCACCCTCACGGATCTCATCTTCGCGTCCGCCGCGCAGGAACGGTACCGCACCTTCCTGATGGGCCTCTTCAGCCTCCTGGCGACCCTCCTGGCCGGGGTGGGTATTGGGGGCGTGACCGCCCGGGGGATCGCGCACCGGATGAAGGAGCTGGGGATCCGGATCTGCCTCGGGGCGGGAGAGGAGAAGCTCCTGAGGAGGGTGGTCCGGGAGGGCCTCATCAACGGAGCGGTAGGGACGGCCGTCGGCCTCCTGGCCGCCCTGGCCACAGGCCGCCTCCTTGCGGGCCTCCTCTTCCAGGTCGCACCCTTCGATCCCTCCACCTACGCGGTGGTGACGGGGTTCCTCCTCCTCGTCGTCGGGATCGCCAGCTACCTGCCGGCCCGCCGCATCGTGAGCCTGGACCCGGCCCGGGTCCTGAGAGCGGAATAGGCGGGGAGAATCCGGCTCGCCGGCTCGTTCCGACCCGGCGACTCCGGTCGCCCTCCACATACATTGTGGGCTGTCAGCACAGGCGGTCCGTCCGGGGTCCTGGGAGGTCCGGACCTGCTCTTGCCCTCACCCGAACCCAGAGGACATCTTGCGACAACGGACTCCCGGGCACCCGCTGACCTGGGACCTACCCCGCCCTTGGCTGGCGCGCGGCAGATGGACGAAGGAGAAAGACTTTCCGCTGGTCCTGCCGATGTGCACCGCATCGACCGGGAGACCGGTGCCGTGGCCCGGGTTCTTGCTCCAATTCTGTTCGCGGTCCTGTTCCTGGTGACTGCCTGCAGCGACAGCACCGGCCCCGGCGATCTGGAGATCACCGACGGCCGCCTCCTCCTCACCGTGGAGGCCGGAGGGGACCACACCTGCGCCGTCACGGGCCAGCGGGAGGTCGTGTGCTGGGGGGAGAACGGGTACGGGCAGCTGGGGGACGGCTCCGATGCGGACCGCTTCGTTCCCGTCCCAGTAGCCGCGAACGCCTCCTTCGAGGCTGTCAGCGCCGGCGAGTCCCACACCTGTGCCCTGACTCAGGAGGGGAAGGCTTTCTGCTGGGGAAGCAACGGGCAGGGCCAGCTGGGTCTCGGCCTCGACTACCCCACCGCACCCCGGCGCACCTCTCCCGCGCCGGTGGCTACGGGGCTGCTCTTTACCGCCATCTCCGCGGGAGCCTACCACACCTGCGCCATCGACACGGATGGGAATGTCCACTGCTGGGGTTTCAACCGAGACGGCCAGTTGGGGATCGGGACAGAGGAGGACCACCGTCTCAGGCCGGCGGCGGTGGACACCCAGCTTCAGTTCACGTCCGTTTCCGCGGGGTATGACCACACCTGCGCGGTGGATACCCAGGGGCGGGCGCACTGCTGGGGAGGCAATGCCATGGGGCAACTCGGAGCCCCGGCCCAAACAATCTGCGAGGAGGATGCCCCCTGCAGTCGGTCACCCGTCCAGGTCTCGGGGGAGCACACCTGGGAGAGCGTCAGCGTGGGCGACTTTCATACCTGTGGTCTGACCCCCGAGGATCGGGCCTTCTGCTGGGGGTCCAACCGGGCTGGGGAGCTGGGGACCCCCACGGAGGAGCTCTGCGCCTGGCCCCCCAATTCAGACCAGCTTCGGTCCTGTAGCACCGTCCCCGTGTCCGTGTCCGGAAGCCTCACCTTCCAGATGCTGGAGGCCGGAAACCTGAGGAGCTGCGGGGTCTCCACCCAGGGAACGGTCCACTGCTGGGGCGTGCTCGTTTCCGGGGATCCGACCCCGGAGCCCGTGGCCATTCCCGGCCCGGTCCCCTTCCGGAGCGTCTCCACGGGGAGTCAGCACGCCTGCGCCGTCGGACCCGAGGGGATCGCCTACTGCTGGGGGTCCAACGATGTGGGACAGCTAGGTGCCGGTATCCAGGTCCTGGGCTGGCCGGAGCCCATCGCCGTGAGGATGTGGTGATGGGGTCCCGGTCTCTCGTCGCCGTCGTCCTCCTGGGGCTGGCCGCCTGCGAGGACAACACGGGCCCCGGGGGTCCTTCCCGGTTGGACTTTGCGGTGGGACCGCCATCCGCCGCGGTGGGAAGCGTCCTGGTTCCTGACGTCGTGGTGGCTGCTCGGAGCGAGGCGGGCGAGACTGTGGAGGACTGGCAGGGAACCGTGGCCCTGAGCCTGGCTTCCGGTGGCGATGGAATTCTCCAGGGGACCACCACGGTGGAGGCCGTGGCAGGGACGGCCATATTCGACGATCTGAGGATGTCGGAGGCCGGCTACGGATACCAACTGGTGGCCAGCTCCGACGGCCTGGAGAGCGAGCCCTCCGAGCCCTTCGACGTCCACGAGATCTTCGTCTCGGATTACGTGACGTCCGGAGAGGAACACACCTGTGCCCTGCGGGCCGGAGGGAAGGCGTATTGCTGGGGCGCCAACGACTGGGGACAGCTGGGGAACGGCACCTGGACGGACGCTTCCCTTCCCGGCACCGTGGAGACGAGTGAGCGGTTCGCGTCCCTGACGGCGGGGGGATTCCACACCTGCGGCCTCACGGAGACCGGAATGGGCTATTGCTGGGGATCCAACCAGGACGGTCAGCTCGGAGCTGCCTCCGGGGAGACCTGCCCGGATCCCTCCAGCCAGGGTCTCCGACCCTGCAGCACTACCCCAATCGCCATCACCGGAGGCGTCACCTGGAGCAAGCTGGCGGCCGGCACGCATCACACCTGCGGACTGACGATGCTGGGGGAGGTCCTCTGCTGGGGGTCGGGGTTCTACGGACAGCTGGGGGCCGGGGAGGGCGTGCAATCCGCGGACCTGCCGACCCCTGTGGCGGGCGGGCACGAGTTCGTGGACATGGACGCCGGGTATCTCCACACCTGTGGCATCGACCAGGACGGCCGGGTCTACTGCTGGGGATCCAACATCTATGGA
>JASFRP010000028.1:0-12145 GCA_050114895.1 Gemmatimonadota bacterium | reverse complement strand
TATCCGGCCCTCCGGTGGTGCCCCGAGGGGAAGGACGTCGATGCCTTCCTCTTCGTCTCCTCTCAGCTTCCCGAGCACTGGCCGCGGCTGGACGACTTCGAGGGGTTGGAGTACAGACGAATCCTGGTTCCCTTCTGGTCGGCCGATGGTCGGGTCTGGGTGGGGAACGTCTATGCCATGGAGTGTAACCTGGAGCGCTGAGCATCCGGGTCCCGCCTATCGGTCCAGGAAGCTCCTGAAAAACTCCCGAACCGTGTGAGCGTCGGCAAAGTTGGAGGCGACGCCGAAGGAAACCCTCACCGCCCCGGTGCTCTTTCCGTCGATGCATTGGCGGAACTCGTCCAGCGTCATCCGGTCACCGGACTCGTGCAGGCAGGTGAGGACCTCCTCCCGCTCCAACCCCAGGGCCATCTCCCCGGCACCGGGATTGCAGAAGCAGCCCGTCCTCAGGGAGATCCCCCAGGCATTCGCACGCTCCTCCACCACTCGATGGTCGACGTGCGCACCCTGAGAATCATAGACATTCAGGGCCACCGTCCCCCCGCGGTCCTCCATCTCCAGCGGCCCATAGATCCGTATCAGGGGGATTCCGCTCCGGTGCCTCAGCGCGGAGAGCTCCTGGATCAACCAGCCCGCCAGGGCGTTCACTCGCTGGTGAATGACCTCCATCCCCACTGAGTCCAGGAAGTCCAATCCCATCTCCACCGCGGGAAGGGAGGTGTAATTCAGTGTCCCGTCCTCGAACCCCTCCGAGCCGGGAGAGAGGGAGTGGCTCTCCGCAAGGACCGAGGCCCAAGTGATGGTGCCTCCGGCGAACCAGGGTCTGTGGAGCTTGGCCAGGGCTTCCCGCCGGGCGATGAGAGCGCCGACCCCCGTCGGATAGCCGAACATCTTGTAGAAGGAAAGGGTGACGTAATCCGGGTGCCAGAGGCTCAAATCCAGGCGATTGGTGGGAACGTAGGCGGCCGCGTCAAGCAGCACGTCCCACCCGAGGTCCTGGGCCTCCGGGATCCAATCCAGGGGATGCTGGACCCCGGAGAAGTTGGATTGGGCCGGATAGGCGAAGAGCTTGTTCCGGGCGCCGGGACTCCCTTCCAGGAACCCTCGGAGGCTAGTCGAGGAGACCCTCATGTCCGGCGGTTCAACCGGAACGTATCGGGTCTTCGCCCTTCCGACCCGGTCGAAGGCCCGGATCCCCACCACGGAGTTGTGGTTGTCGTAGGTGAGGAGGAACTGATCGCCCTCCCCGAAGGGAAAGGATTCCCCCACCAGCTTCAACGCTCCGCTGGCGTTGGAGGTGAAGATGAGAACGTACTCCTTCGGGTCGGCGCTGAAGAACTCCAGGACCCGCCGTCTGCAACGGGCCACTCCTTCCGTGGCTACGGCCGAGGTGGGATTGGTGGAGTGGGGATTGCCCAGGACCGTGTTGGTGAGGAGCTCGGCGTGCTTGCGCACCTGGGACTCGGCGAAGAGACCACCGCCGGTGTAGTCCACATAGACGTGGCCGAGGCGATCGAGCCGGGCGAACTCCGTGGCCCGCAACCCCTCGACTCGGGTGGATGGGGAATACTCGGGGAAACGCCGGAGGAACGCCTGCTCCTCCTCCGGCGAAGGGCCGCTCGGCCCAGCTCCGTCACTCACGGGAAGACCTCCTCCCTGGTCCTGTGGATCCATTCTCCTCTGCCCACCCCCTGCGCCGCGGCCCATCCCGGGGCCCGGAGGCTTCGGTGCGGCTGAGGAATCTCACAGGAGAGGTACCTCCTGGGGAACCCCCGGAGGCGAGCCGCTGCGGGAGGACGGCCGGTTTTGTAACAAATGCGTGACAAATCGGAAACGGGTCCGAGAGGGTCGGATGCCCTCGCTTGCCAAGGGTAGGGCTCTCCGCGAGCATTCATTAATCCATGGAAATCGGTCTCTCAGGCCAAACTCATCGTCACCGAGGAACCATCGTGAAGCGTGCATTCGCAGTGGCAGTGACCGTCGCCCTGACCATCTCCTGCGGCGGAGAGGCAGGGGAGAGTGGGACCTCCCGTACGCTCATCCAGAACAAGGGCTCCGACACTCTGGTGAACGTCGCCCAGGCTTGGGCGGAGGCGTATGGCCAGATCAAGCAGGGTGTGGCGGTGGCAGTGAGCGGCGGCGGATCCGGCACAGGGTTCTCCGCTCTCATCAACGGCACCGTGGACATCGCAAACGCGTCCCGCGCCATCCACGACAGTGAGATCGAAGAGGTCAGGACGAACCGGGGCGTGGATCCCAAGGAATTCATCGTGGGTCACGACGCGGTGGCGGTCTTCATCAACCCCGCCAACCCCATCACCTCCTTCACCATCGACCAGCTGGCGCAGATCTACGGAGAGGGGGGGGCGTTCGACTCCTGGTCCGACCTGGGTGTCACAGTGCCCGGATGCCCGTCCGGGGAGATCGTCCGGGTGAGCCGCCAGAACAACTCGGGTACCTACGCATACTTCAGGGAAACGGTGCTGGGTGAGAACGAGTACAAGCTCGGCTCCCGGGACATGAACGGATCCAAGGAGGTGGTGGATCTGGTGGCGAACACCGCCTGCGCCATCGGTTACAGTGGGCTGGCCTATGCCACCGACGAGGCGAAGATGCCCTGCGTGATGGTTGCGGAAGGCGAGGCCTGTGTGCCTCCGACTATAGAGACTGCGCTCGATGGGAGCTATCCTATATCCCGTCCCCTGTTCATGTACACTGCAGGGGAGCCGGAGGGTGCGGTCAAGGAATACCTCGACTGGATCCTGAGCAACGAGGGACAGTGCATCCTCGTGGGGAAGGGTTATGCCCCCGTCAGGGGAGGACTCAACTGCTCCACTCCCGCCGAGGGGTAGAGCTGCTTTTCCCCCCTCCGGCCACGTGCCCAAAGGGAGGAAGAGCGAAGTGACTCACTATCAAGAGCGCCTGGAGCGGGATATCGAGGAGATCCGCTCCAGGGTACGGTCCGTGTCGGGCATGGTGGAGGATCAGGTCCGGGACGCGGTGGAGGCCCTCCTGCACCAGGACTCGCCCCTGGCGAATCAGGTCATCCTCAAGGACCGGGTCGTCAACCGGGACACACGCACCCTGGATCGGCTGTGCCACGGGTTCGTGGTCCGTCACCTTCCGGTGGCACACCATCTCCGGTTCGTCTCCGCCGTGCTCCGGCTGTCCGTGGCCCTGGAGCGAGTAGGGGACTACGCGGTGACCGTTTGCCGGCACAGTCTCCGGAGTACGGGCTCGCCTCCGGAGGCCATCGCCCGTGACATCGAGCTCATCGCCCAACAGGCCCGGCGTTCCCTTTCGGTGGCGCTGAAGTCCTTCCTCGAGGGAGACGTGGAGTCGGCTCGGACGGCCCTGGGACTCACCTATCCGGTGGACTCGACCCACGACAAGGCATTCGAAGACTTGGTGGCCGCCGGCGAGACCCACAACCTCCCGGTCCGGGACCTCTTCGGGTACATGCGTACCCTGTACGTGCTTCTCCGGGTCTCGGACCAGGCCGAGAACATCGCCCAGGAGACCCTGTTCGCCGTTGCCGGGGAGACCAAGAACCCCAAGGTCTACCGTATCCTCTTCGTGGACCGGGCCGACGATTGCCGGGCTCTCATCGCCGAGGCCCACGCCCAGAAGGCCTTTGCCGAATGCGGTGCCTTCACGAGCGGGGGGTGGGACCCGGCGGACTCCGTCCGCCCGGAGGTCATCCCCTTCCTCTTGGACCATGGCCTCTCCACGGAAGGGCTCCAGCCCAAACGGGTGCCCGACCTCATGGCCGAGCCCAAACATTTCCATGTGATCATAGGGCTCGACGAAAGGGCCGAGGAGATGATCGGGGAGATTCCGTACAAGACGGTCTTCCTCAACTGGGATCTGGGCCCCTGTCCCTTCGGCGACAACGACCCGGAGGCCATCGAGCGACTGGAGGGGATCTATCGGGAACTGGCGTCCAGGTTGGGGGATCTGATGGTGATCCTGAGAGGGCCGGATGCCGTCTGAACCGTCGGCTCCCGCCGCCGCCGCCTCTCCGACCGCTCCCTCCCTTCGTCGTGTCCGCCACGGAGATCTCCACCGCAGGGACTGGGCCTGGTACCAGGACAAGGGGGTGACCGCCGTCGTCTTCGTCGGGGGGGTGTCGGCCATCGTCTTCATTCTGGGGATCTTCGTGTTCATCACGAAGGAGGGACTGGGTTTCATCCTCCACACTCTCGACCTGAAGGAGTTCTTTACCTCCCCGGCCTGGCGGCCCACTTCGAGGACTCCCACCTACGGAGCGCTGGCCCTCATCGCCGGTACCGTGTCGGTGACCGGGCTGGCCATGGTGGTCTCGGTTCCCTTCTCCCTGGGGGCGGCCATCTTCATCGGGGAGTTCGCGAAGGGAAAGCTCCGGGAATCCCTCAAGATCCTGGTGGAGCTTCTCGCCGCCATCCCCTCGGTGGTGTGGGGCTTCATCGGCCTCACCATCATGAACCGGCTCATCATCGACCTCTTTCACGTACCGGTTGGACTCAACGTCCTGAACGCCGGCATCATCCTGGGGCTCATGGCGGCTCCCATCATGACCACCATCGCCGAGGACTCTCTGAAGGCTGTTCCCGACACCTACCGGGAGGCGGCGGAGGCCATGGGGGCCACCCGGTGGCAGATCATCTGGAAGGTGGTGATCCCCTCTGCGAAGAACGGGCTCCTGGGCGCGGTGCTGCTGGGAGTAGGCCGGGGGTTCGGTGAGACCATGGCTGTGCTGATGGCCAGCGGGCACTCCATCAACATCCCCCACAGCGTGTTCGATTCCGTTCGGGCCCTCACCGCCACCATCGCCGCCGAGCTGGGTGAGGTCTCCAACGGCTCGGACCACTACCAGGCTCTTTTCACCCTGGGGATCCTCCTCTTCGTGGTGACCTTCATCATCAACCTGACCGCGGACCTGATCGTGCGCGGCGTAGGGAAGGCAGAGTAGGGGATGTTCAGGGGGACCGCCCAGAAC
Organism: Gemmatimonadota bacterium; assembly: GCA_050114895.1. Classification (GTDB taxonomy): domain Bacteria; phylum Gemmatimonadota; class Gemmatimonadetes; order Longimicrobiales; family Gaopeijiaceae; genus JASFRP01. Next base: position 7,167 of record JASFRP010000028.1, on the reverse strand, counting down.
CGGCGGAACGATCGGGTCGAATGGCTTTTCAAGTCTCTCTTCTTCGTCATGACCGTGGTTCTGGTGGTCCCCGTGGCCGGTATTCTTCTGGTCCTGGTGGTGAAGGGGCACAGCGCCATCTCATGGGGCTTCCTGACGCAAATGCCCACCAATGGGATGACGGCGGGGGGCATCTTCCCGGCTCTCCTGGGAACGGTATGGTTGGTGGGAGGATCTGTGCTGGCCACCGTTCCCCTGGGAGTGGCTGCAGCCGTATATCTGAGCGAATACGCCCCGGACAACTGGTTTACCCGTGTCATCAATCTGGCCATCATCAACCTGGCGGGAGTGCCTTCCATCGTGCACGCACTCTTCGGCCTGGGGGCCTTCGTCCTCTTCTTCCGCTTCGGCACGAGCATCCTGGCGGCTTCCCTTACTCTCGGCGTCATGAACCTGCCCGTGGTCATCGTGGCCACCCGGGAATCGCTCCAGTCCGTCCCCCGGGCCTTCCGGGAGGCCTGCTGGAGCATGGGGGCCACCCGTTGGCAGACCATACGACGAGTGGTCCTCCCCAACTCTCTCTCGGGGATCCTCACGGGGATCATCCTGACCGTCTCCCGGGCGGCGGGAGAGACCGCCCCCATCATGTTCACCGGTGCCGTGTTCTTTACGCCCTTCCTTCCCCGAGGGGTATTCGATCAGACCATGGCCATGGCCTATCACCTTTTCGTCATCTCCAGCCAGGTCCCGGGGGTTCCGGAGGAGCTCCCCTACGGGGTGGCCCTGGTGCTCATCACCATGGTCCTGGCCATGAACGTTCTGTCCGTGGGCTTCCGGGTGTACCTCCGGGGGAAGAAGAAGTGGTAACCGGTGGGATGGGCCCCAAGGCCTCCATGGAGGACCGCCCCGGGGACCGGGCGTCCTTCGCCACGGCGACGAGCCCGGTGAAGCTGGAGGTACGAGGTCTCACCCTGGGGTACGGGGGCAGGACGGTCCTGAGAGACGTCAACCTGGATGTCAGGGAAAACGAGATCTTCGGGATCATCGGACCGGCCAACAGTGGGAAGACCACCTTCCTCCGGGCCCTCAATCGCATGAACGAATTCGTGCCCGGCATGAGCGTGGAAGGGCAAGTTCTCTTCCATGGGAAGGACCTGAACTCCTTCAAGAACGTGTATGCGCTCCGGAGGAGGATCGGCGTGGTGTTCCCCCTCCCCGTTGGGCTGCCCCTGAGCGTGTATGACAACGTCGCCTTTGCGCCCCGCCTCATGGGGGTGAACAGGAAATCGGATCTGGATCCCATCGTGGAACGTTGCCTGCGACGGGCCGCCCTGTGGGATGAGGTGAAGGACCGTCTCCACGCCCTGGGAAGCCTCCTTAGCGGGGGCCAGCAGCAGCGGTTGACCATCGCCCGGGCCCTCTCCCAGGACCCGGAGCTTCTGCTTCTGGACGAGTTCTCCATCGCCGTGGACCCGGTCACCACCATGAGGATCGAGGACGTCCTCAAGGAGCTCAAGGGCGAGCTGACCATCGTTCTCGTCACGAACCTGGTACAGCAGGCCCGGCGCCTGGCCCACCGGACCGCCTTCTTCCTGAATGGAGAGGTGGTGGAGGTGGGGAAGACGGAGGAGTTCTTCACCGGTACAGTGAGGGATCCCCGGACCCGGGAGTACGTGGAGGGCAAGTTTGGATAAGTCCCTGACCACCGAATCTGCCGTCGACTTCTCCCTGGCCATCGAGACGGAGAAGCTGAACCTCTGGTACGGCGACTTCCAGGCCCTGTTCGACGTGGACCTGGAGATCAAGCGGGGCGTTATCACCTCTCTCATCGGGCCGTCGGGGTGCGGGAAGACCACGCTCCTCCGGGCTGTGAACCGCATCAACGATCGCCTCGGGTATGTGAGGACCTCCGGGAACATCAGGGTTCTCGGGTATGACGTACTGGATTCTCAGGTCGAGCCTGCCCAACTCCGGAGGGAAGTCGGGATGGTGTTCCAGAGGCCCAATCCCCTTCCGCTCTCCATCAGGGACAACGTGCTCTTCGGCCACCGGATCCACCGGGGGAAGGCGAAAGTCGGCAGGGCCGAAGAGGAGGAGATCCTGGAAAAGGCCCTGAGGGAAGTCCTTCTATGGGATACGGTCAAGGACCGTCTCGGCCGACACGCTACGGGGCTTTCCCTGGAAGAGCAGCAGAAGCTCTGTATCGCCCGGCTCCTGCCGGTGAAACCGTCGGTGATCCTCATGGATGAGCCTTGCTCCGCGCTGGATCCGGCGGGGACGGAGGCTGTTGAAGATCTCATGTGGGAGCTTCGCGGGGAGTACACCATCCTCATCGTGACCCACAATATGGCGCAGGCCCGCCGCGCCAGTGAGGAGACCATCTACATGCTCATGGGGAAGGTCGTGGAGCACCAGGCGACGGAGGCGCTCTTCCTCGCTCCAGAGCACAAGGAAACGGCGGACTACATCGAGGGCAGGTACGGCTGACGGACCCCGCCTTCCTTCAAGGAACCTCCCTCGTCACTCCTCTCCTTCATTCACCTCCCTCCCGTCTCTTGCGGTAAGCGGCCCCCACCCGCCATGGTGGGTCTTTCCGGCTCGTACCAGGAACGATCCACTCCGGAGGTGCGTCATGTCCAGGATCAAGCCCCGCTCTCTGACTCTTCAAACACTCCTGGCCGTCCTGAGTCTTTCGGGGCTCGCAGCTCAGACTCCCCAGGATCTCACGCAAGATCTCCAGTGGCGGAACATCGGCCCCGCGAACATGGCCGGAAGGGTCACGGACATCGAGGCCGTGGTGGCGAACCCGGCTCGGGTCATCGTGGGCTCGGCGTCGGGGGGCGCGTTCCTGAGCAACAACGCGGGCACCACCTGGGAGCCCATCTTCGAGGACTACGGCACCGGGAACATCGGGGACATCGCCATCTTTCAGCCGGACCCGGACATCATCTGGATCGGCACGGGGGAGTCCTGCACCCGGAACTCGGTGGGGTGGGGGGACGGCGTATACAAGTCCACGGACGGGGGAGAGACCTTCGTGAACGTGGGCCTCCGGGACTCCCACCACATCGGAGAGGTGGTCACCCACCCCACAGACCCGGACATCGTGTACGTGGCGGCACAGGGACACCTCTGGGCCCATGCCGGGGAGATGGGACTCTTCAGAACCACCGACGGTGGGGATACGTGGGTTAGGCTCGGAGGAGGCCTCCCCGATGACGGCCGCACGGGAGCCACGGACCTGGTCATGGATCCCCGGGATCCGAACGTCCTCTATGTGGCCTTCTGGGAACGAATCCGGTTTCCCCACAGGTTCCTCTCCGGGGGCCCCAACGGGGGGATCTTCAAGTCTACCGATGGAGGAGAGACCTGGACCCATCTCACCAACGGGCTCCCCTCCGGGGACATCGGGAAGATCGGGCTCACCCTCTCGCAGTCGAACCCCGATGTGGTCATGGCCATCGTGGAGCATGGCTTCCAGCCCGAGCCCGGCGACGAGGTCTACGATGACATGACCCGGCTGGGGACGGGGATCTACCGCTCAGAGGACGCCGGTGCCACCTGGAGTTACCAGAGCCGCTACAACAACCGTCCCTTCTATTACTCCCACATCTGGCTGGACCCTCAGAACGACCAGCGAGTGTACGTCCTGACTGGCTCCGCCCAGATCTCCGAGGACGCCGGGAAGAGCTTCGACCGGTCCATGGAGGGGATCAGCGGGGACTTCCACGCCCTCTGGATCGATCCCTCGAACCCGGAGATGTTCTACGTCGGGAACGACAAGGGAGCCTACGTCACCTTCGACGAGGGCTACCACTTCGTCATGTTCGACAACATGGACATCGGCCAGTTCTACGCCGTCACCGCCGACAACCGGGATCCGTACTGGGTGTATGGGGGGCTCCAGGACAACGGGAACTGGGGTGGGCCCTCCAACAGCCGGGATTGGAACGGGATCTTGAACGACCACTGGTTCAAATTCCATTCCGGAGACGGCTTCCACACCACGGTTGACCCCGACGACTGGAGGACCGTCTACACCGAATCCCAGGGCGGCAACATCCGGCGCCTGGATGCCGTCTTCCGTCAGCAGGGGAAGAGTATCACCCCCACGCCGGCTACCATCATCAACTTCCAGGAGGCGGTGCCCGGTTACGACGGGGACCCGGCATCTCTGGACCGGGACTGGTTCCGCTTCAACTGGTCCTCTCCCCTCAGGCTCTCACCCCACAACAGCAACACGGTCCTCTTCGGAGGGAACCATCTCTTCCAAAGTCGCGACCGTGGGGACACCTGGGAGATCATCAGCCCGGACCTGTCCACCAATGATCCCGAGCTCACCGATCCGGAGAGCGGCGGCCTCACCCGGGACGTCACCGCCGCCGAGACCCACGCCACCATCATCACCCTGGCCGAATCCCCCATGACTACGGGCCTGATCTGGGCCGGGACCGACGACGGACGGGTCCATGTCACCCGGGACGGAGGACAGACGTGGACGGACGTGGGCCTGAACCTCCCGGACCCGCCTCGGGGCCTCTGGGTGAGCCGGGTGGAGCCGTCCCGCTTCCAGGAGGGGACCGCCTACGTCTCCATCGACGGGCACCGCTCCGACGAATTCCGTCCCTGGATCTTCAAGACGACGGATTACGGTGCCACCTGGACCTCACTCTCTGCGGACCTCCCCGAGGGAAATCCCATCTACGTGGTCAGGGAGGATCCCACGAACCCGAGACTCCTGTATGCCGGCTCGGAATTCGGGGCCTTCGTGTCCGTGGACGGGGGAGCGACCTGGGCGGAGCTGGGTGATGGGCTTCCGACGGTAGCTGTGCACGACATCATCATCCACCCCCGGGAGGGGGATGTCATCGCCGCCACCCACGGGAGGAGCATCTGGATCCTGGACGACGCCACACCTCTCCAGCAGATGACGCCGGATGTGCAGAGCTCCGCCCTCCACCTCTTCGTCCCCAGGATCGCCACCCGGTGGAGGGGCATCAGCCGGGGAGCCACTCGAGGACACAAACTCTTCATGGGGCGGAACCCCCTGACCATCGACCAGCAGGAGCCGGGGAACTCCCCCTCCGAGCTGGAGAACTCGGCGGCCCTCTCCTTCTGGCTGGGCTCGGCACCGGCGGGGCCGGTGACGGTGGAGATCTCCACCCTGGACGGGAGCCGTTCCGTCACCCACGAGGTAGAGGCCCACGCCGGCCTGAACCGCTGGTTCTGGAACCTTCGGTTCTCTCCCTCCCGGGAAGAGGTGGCCGCCTTCCAGGCCAGGATGGCCCAGATGAGGGAGCAGATGGGCGGGCAGGTGCCGCCGGGGTTCAGGATGCGCGGCCCGCAGGGGCCCGAAGCCGATGCAGGGACATACCTGGTTCGCGTCGTTGCCAACGGGCGCTCGGTGGAGGGAACGTTGACGCTCCGGGAAGACCCCGGGGTGGAGGGGGTGCTCCCAACCGTTCGTTAGGCGGGCCGGCAGGTGCCGGGGACTACTATCGCAGATCCACCGGCCGCTCGAGCCGGATCCCAGGGGACCCGGTGATGAGGCGTGCCCCCCGGGTCTGAACGAGCCACTGCCAGGCCCAGTTGAGCATGACCACCAGGCGGTTCCGGAATCCGATGAGGTACAGCACGTGGATCGTGGACCAGAGGATCCACGCCGGGAAGCCGCTGAAGCTGAGCTCCCCGATGTCGGCCACAGCCCGGGCTCGGCCGATGGTGGCCACGGTCCCCTTGTCCAGGTAGTGGAAGGGTCTCCGGATCTCCGGGGGATGCCCCGATGACAGAGCGTCACCGATGAGTCGTCCCACGAACCGCCCCATCTGCAGGGCACCCTGGGCGACCCCCGGCACCTCCTCCCCCGTCTCCGGGTCCGTGATAGCCGCCAGGTCTCCAACGACGAAGGCTTCGGGGTGGTGGGGGATGGAGCAATCCATCTCCACCTTTACCCGCCCCTGCGAATCCAACTCCGTCCCCAGGGTCTGCCCGAGGGCCGAGCCCTGCACCCCTGCGGCCCAGATGATGTTCGCTGCCCGGACCCGCTCCTCCCCGATGAAGACGGCCCCCGGGTCCACGTGGGTAACCAGGGCTCCCAGACGGAGCTCCACTCCCATCCCCTCCAACTGCTCTCGGGCCCGGCGGGAAGCCCGGGGTGACATTCCCGGGAGCACACGATCCTGGCCCTCTAGCAGGATGATGCGCGCCGTGCTGGTGTCCACACGATGAAAATCCCGCGGGATGGTCCGGGCCGCGATCTCCCGCAGTGCGCCGGCCATCTCCACTCCCGTAGGCCCGCCTCCCACGATGACGAAAGTGAGCTTGGCCCGCTGCGCGTCCGGGTCCTCCTCCATCTCGGCCTCCTCGAAGGCCAGGAGGATCCGCCGGCGGATTTCGAGAGCGTCGTCGATCGTCTTCAGGCCCGGTGCCCTGGGGGCCCAGTCGTCGTGACCGAAGTAGGTGTGTGTGACTCCCGACGCCAGGACCAACCAGTCGTACTGCACCTCCTCCCCTCCGACCCGGACGAACCGCCTGTGGAGATCGACTTCGGTCACATCCCCCAAGAACACCCTCACGTTCTTCTGGCCTCTGAGGACCCGACGCACCGGCTGGGCGATGTCGGCAGGTGAGAGGGCTGCCGTGGCGACCTGGTAGAGCAGGGGTTGGAAGAGGTGGTGATTCTGGCGGTCGAAAAGCAGGATCCTGCAGGAAGAGCCCCTCAGAGCCCGAACCACGCTCAGCCCACCGAATCCCGCACCCACCACCACCACACGGGGAAGCCGGCGGGACCGGTCCTTCGACCCGGGCGTGCGTCGCTCCGGCTCCGGGCGCCAAGAGGGAGGGGCCATGGGCGCCAATTACCCCAGGATGCCTCGATGTTTCCGGGACAGGGGGGCTACGACGGAAGGACGGACGGTGGGTAGTGGGCGCCATTTCGAAGGCCCTGTGCGGGAGGGCCATCGACTTCCCACCTTGCCAAAGGCCCCGGCAATCCCCACCATTTCACCCTTATGACGACCTCCACTTGGATCACGATGGTGGGGATCCTCGCCTTCATCTGGGGGGGATTCCTTCTCGCTCTCCGAACCGCCATCCGGAAGGAATCGGACAAGGGAGAGAGCTGACGCCAGAGCCTCGCGGCCCGACACCCGTGGGAGACCGGGAGGAAAGAGAGCCGGGGGGCCCGCC
>JASFRP010000027.1:0-12165 GCA_050114895.1 Gemmatimonadota bacterium | reverse complement strand
TGGTCTCTCCCGGTGCCGTCCCCCGTGAAACCCTACTTCGGGGCCGGCCTCGCCTTCCAGAAGTGGGAAGGCGAGACCCCCGCGGGTGACGACAGCGACACGGGTGTCAACTTCCTGGCAGGGATCGTCTTGCAGGGACCGACGTTTCACAGGTTCCAGCCCTTCGGGGAGATCAGGTACCAGATCTGGAAGGACTACGTCAATCAGAAGGTCTTTGCCGGTGGCATCCTGATGAACATCTTCTAAGGAGAGGTTCGTGCCCTGAAGGCGGGGGCGGGGCCGGGACCCGAAATCCGGCCGAAACCCCCGGACTGGGCCCACCGTAGGGATTGGAGAGAACGGGCTTCGGGGTCTCGAGAGAAACCCTCGCCCGGACACAGCGGAAATCTTAGAAGGCAGGGTAATGTTCGAGCTCATCGGAATCGGAATCGCCGGAGCCGCCAGCATATACGGCCACTTGAAATCCCGGAAATTCGTACGGAGAAGGCTCCGCTACACTCGTCTGGTGGAAAAACCCGGGCTGGGGATCGCCGCCGGCGTCGCGGCCGCCGTTCTCGCGGCTCCCGTGGCGGCCATCCTCCCTCTAATAGGGACTGGCACGGCACTACTCTTCGGCGCGGGAGTGGGCACAGGGGTATCCATGGGTGCGAAGGAGGCTCGGGATGGAGACGTCTGGGAAGACGACTGACACGCAGGCCAGGAACGTCTCTCGGCCACCATCCGACCCAGCGCAGGCCCCCTCGATGACACCGTCAGGGGGCCTCTTTCTCGGCTGGATGCTCCGCTGAGGCTCGGAGCCACGGAGTGCAGGATCCTGAATACGACGCCACCCTGACGCATCGAGGCATTCGTGAAGACTTTCCTGATTCCCATTCTCCTCGTCACGGCCCTTGGGACTGTTTCCTGCGGACAGGAAGGCTCCAGAGAGGGTCGCGGGGACACCGCAGCCTCCCCCGGCCTTCCCGCCTCCTTGCCGCCCGGTGCCCAGGCGTGGTCCCTCCTGGGTGAGCCTCTCTATCCTCCAGAGATCTCGGACGACCTCCGGGCCACTCGGCAGGATCAACTCGAGGAGGCCCTGCAGGAGCTGGAGGTGGACCCGTCGGGAGCAGACGCGCTGATCTGGGTCGGGCGTCGGTATGCGTACCTGGGAGACTATCAGAAGGCCATCGAGATCTTCACCCGAGGGATCGAGGCCCACCCGAATGATGCCCGCTTCTACCGGCACCGGGGGCACAGGCTCATCACGGTGAGGAGGTTCGACGAGGCGATTGCCGACTTCCAACGGGCAGCCCGGCTCATCGAGGGTACGGAAGATGAGGTGGAACCGGATGGGCAGCCCAACGCCCGCGGGATCCCTACTTCCACCCTCCACTTCAACATCTGGTACCACTACGGGCTGGCACACTACCTGAAGGGGGAGTTCGACCAGGCGATCGACAAGTACCAGAGATGCATGGCGGCCTCCGTCCATCCCGATAGCAAGATCGCCACCGCCCACTGGTGGTACATGAGCCTGAGAAGGGCCGGGCGCCTGGAGGAGGCGGAGAGTCTCATCCGGGGGTTGGATCTGGACGTCCTGGCTCCGGACGTCATCGAGAGTGGGGCCTATCTCGAGCTGCTCCGCCTCTACGCCGCTGGCGAGGGAGAAGAGGCCCGTCTCGACCCCGGGACCCTGGAAGGGGCGACCGAGGGGTACGGGATTGGGAACTGGAAGCTCTACAACGGAGACACCGTGGGAGCATCGGGGATCTTCCGGAGCATCGTCGAAGCCAGGGACCAGTGGGCCGCCTTCGGCTACATCGCCGCCGAAGCGGAGCTGGCCAGAGTGGGGCAAATCTAGGGAAAGGCCCGGGGCCCTCCGCAAGCTCCCACAGGGTGCCCGGCTACACCCCGTACAGGGTCAGTAACCTGATACGGGGCCCCGACATGGGGCCCCGTATCTCATGCGCTCAAGGAGATCATTCGTATCCGGTCTGATCCCCTCTGGATCCACCTGTTTCCCGTGATGGACTACCCACCCAGTGTGAAGGCCGCCTCCAGCACGCCGCCCCTGGTGGACAAGACGCGCACCGTGCCCTCCGCGGGGGAGTCGCCCCTCAGCTGCACGCGGAAGGTGGCCTGATTGGTGGCTCCGGCCTCCGTGCGGCCTGCCTCGAAGGCGTTGCCCCGTCCGGAGGGCTCCAGGATCTGCACCCGGGGTTCCTCCCCTCTCGTGAGGGCTCCATCGAACTCCAGGACGGCCCGGTCCTCCTGGACGATCTTCACCAGCTGGGCCTGCCGGAGGGCCGTGGGAAGCCCACCCACGTTCCTCCAGGTCACCTGGACCTCGTAGGTCGTGAGGTCACCCTCGTCCCCCACCTCCCGCACTCGCACCCCTTCCATCTCCAGGAGGGGAAGGTGCTCCGCCATGGCCAGGTTGAAGAGGCCTTCGTTCCGAGCCCATTTCTCCAACTCCCTGGGCGGCGGGTTCTGGGAGAAGAACTTCGGGTGCCACCCACCGATCTCCACCTCACCGAACTCCGGATGCTGGAAGGGCGTCCAGTCCTTGAAGGCCTGGCCCCCGTTCTCCTGATCATCCCAATCCAGGGCGTCGAGGTCGTCTTCCTCCCCGTCTCCGTTCCGGTCCCCGAAGTCGCCGCCGTTCCAGAGCTCATCGCCGTACCAGATGGCCCCGTAGTACCAGTACCCGAAATCAGGCCCGTGCCCGAAGAGAGGGCTTCCGGACATGGGGTCGGAGTCGTCCCCCCTTCGGCTCGAATAGTCGTGGTAGACATCACCGGCATAGGGGTACCCGGTGATGGCTACTCCCACGGAGTCGAAATACTCGTAGTAGGCCAGGTCCTCAGGATACATCCGCTCTGGACCCGGAGAGGTGGAAGGAGGCCGAAGGTGCATGGGAACCGAGGTATCCATGCTGTTGGCAACCGAGACGTTCGGGTGCTCCAGGAGGAAGACGACCACCGACCGGGTCTCGATCTCGCTCAAGGGGTAGGCTCCGGCACCTCGCTGGGTGAAGCCCCGACCCGTGTAGTCGAGCCCCGGCTCGGGCCGCCAGTTTTCCACATAGTTCCGGTGCAGGTCCAGACCGCCGATCCCATCCTCGTCGGCTCTCCCGTCTCCATCACTGTCCATCCCCTCCCTGGCGACGACCCACTCCGCCTCTTCTCCCTCTTCCGCCCTTCGCATGAGCCTTCCGGATGGGTCCCGCTCGTCCGTGACCATGGTGGCCCGGTCGTTCGTGCCCGGGCGGGGATGGTACCGGACCTGGAGGATGATCCCGTCCCCGTCCAGATCGTCCGCCGCGTCCTCGTCCAGGAGCCCGTCCCCATCGTTGTCGGTGGGTCGGTTCGTGCTGCGGTTTGACTGGGCTGTGTTCAGATACAGCTCACTGCCGTCGGGGTTGTTCTTCGGGCGGATGTAGATGGCCCGGGTGTCCAGCAGCTGGGTGATCTCCGGATCGGAACCGTAATTCTCCACCAGGTACTGCATGAGCCAGAGCGCCGATTCGGCGGCGGTGACCTCCCCGGAGTGTCGATTCCCCTCGAAGTAGGCCGCCGGCTTGTCCGTCGCGGGCCCCGTTTGTTTGTTCGTCACGGTGGCCTGGAGGATAGGGCGGCCCTCGAAGCTCCGGGCCACCTCGTAGACCTCCACCAGGTTGGGGTATCGGTCCTCCCAGCGATGCATCCACTCGTACATGACGTCCAGCGTGTGGTACTTGTCGAAGGTCAGGGTCTCTCCTGCCTCGTACTCCACCTCCGGGTAGTGCACGGCGGGGAAGAAGCTCACCCCGTGCCGAAAGCCCTTCAGGGTGAACCACTCGGGAAGCGGCCCCCGGGGCGCCTCTTGCTGAAAGCCCCTCATGCCCTGTGCCTCTCCCTTTCCGGGAACGAGGAGGAGTCCCAGAAGGAGCGCAACGACCGTGGTCAAATGGCCTTTTCGCATGTTCATTCTCCAGGTTGAACGTTCAAGGAGGCAACCTGCGGCCCCTCGCCTCCATGTACAAGGGGCCCGGCGGCCAAAACAGGTGTCGTGAGGAGGGGTGCCCCGGGGGTCCGGAGCGGAGGGGAGAGGGCCCCGCCCCGACGCCGCCCTCTTGACGGAAACCCGGCAGGGGGGGCAGGGTAGGGGGCTTCAGGGTGATCCATCCCCCCCAGAGAGGGAGTCGAATCCGCCGTGGCCATCGACAATCTCCCCTTCAAGCTGGACATCGCGCAGGCTCGAGATGCCATCACCCCCTATGTCCGAGGGACCCCCGTCATGCGGGTGAGGGAGCTGGAGGATTCCGGCGGAAGCCGGGTGGTTCTGAAGCTCGAGAACCTCCAGGTCACCGGCTCGTTCAAGGTCAGGGGAGCCGCGAATCGACTCCTGGCCCTCTCGCCGAAGGAAATGAAGAGGGGGGTTGTGGCCTGCTCCAGCGGAAACCATGGAAGAGCCGTAGCCTACGTGGCAGGCCTCAAGGGGATTCCCGCGGTCATCTGCGTGCCCACCTGGGTCGATCCGGTCAAAAAGGAAGGGATGGAACGAGCCGGAGCCCGAGTGATCCTCGCCGGGGACAGCTACGACGAGGCCGAGAACCGTGCGCTGGCTCTGGCGGAGCAGGAAGAGAGGGCCTTCATACAGCCCTTCGATGATCCCTGGATTGCGGCGGGGCAGGGGACCCTGGGCCTGGAGCTCCTGGAGGAGATTCCCGGGTTGCACACCGTCCTGGTCCCCCTCTCGGGTGGTGGACTGGCCGGAGGCATCGCCTATGCCATCAAGGAACGGCGACGGGACGTCCGAGTCGTGGGCGTGTCCGCCGCTCGGGCCCGGGTGATGTACGAGAGCCTCCGGGTGGGAAAGCCGGTCTCCATGCCGGAGGAGGAGACCCTGGCGGAGGCACTCTCGGGGGGGATTGGCCTGACGAACCGGTTCACCCTCCCCCTGATCCGGGAGCTGGTGGACGAGCACGTCCTGGTGGACGAAGAGGGCATCCGGGACGCCATGCTGTACGCCTCGGGGTCCCTGCACCTTCTCCTGGAGGGTGGAGGCGCCGTCGCCCTGGCTGCCGTCCTGGGGAAGCGGTGCCACCTGGAGGCTCGAGGTGACAAGGCGGCCGTGGCTGTGGTCCTGAGCGGGGGGAACGTCTCCTTGACCCGCCTGAAGGCCCTCTCTACGCCCCGCTGACCTCCCTCACCCACCTCGGCTAGAAGTCGTCACTGGATCCGGACGACGACGATCTGAACCGGTGTCTTTGTCGTCTCCACCTTCACGTCCAGCCCCAATCCCGCACCATCGGACGTCAAGTCATAAACCCTTATACCAGAAGGCCCTATGGTGCCAATATTCACAAAGGACGCGAAGGTCTGCGTGGTGTTGTCCCCGGAGACGTTCACCGGCCAGGGATAGAACCCGGCCGGCTGATGAGGGGACTGGAGGAGAGCCGTGGTCACGTCGGGGAAGTCGTAGGAGGTGAACCCCCAGTCCGGCGCGGGGGCTCCCGTTCCCGAGAGCATGATGGCCGAGGCGTATTCCTTCAAGAGCTCGTCCCAGAGGCGTCCCGTAGCGCTGCTGATTCCCGGGACGCCTGCCACCGTCAGGGAGTCGTTGAGAAGCGTGAACAGGGGCCCATCCCCCATGCGCACGGAAGAGGCGTTCCCGTATGCGTCCCCCAGCCAGCGGTGGAAGTGCCACCCGGAGCCGTACACGCTGTGGCCCTCCGTCGCCCCCACCGGTGAGCCCACCAGGCCGTTGGGTTGGCTGTTCAGGTAGAAGATGGTTCGGACCCAACGGAGGAGAACGCCGTAGGATTCCTCGGTGATCACCTTGTCGGACCGCCGGATCATGGCGGTGACGGAGGGTCCGCCGGTGGCCTCCCACGCGAGACGGGACGACATCTCCCCGGCGATCTCCGCAGTCCCCTCCTCCACCCAGGTGGGTTGGTAATAGTTGGTCTGGTCGATGGCGTAGCGGGCGATGCTCTTGTAGAGGGAGCTGACGTGTTTCGTCTCGTGGACCAGGGTGGCCAGTGCCTGGTAGTTCCCATCCAGCATGCCCCGAATGACGGAGGAGCTGAACCGGATCAGCTCCATCTCGTTGGAGTTCAGGCAGGGATTAACGCCGTCCCGGGGAAAGAAATCGCCGCTCCAGACATAGGCTGCCACCCCCTCCTCCACCACGGGGGTGGCGAAGACCACGACGCGCCCGTCGTCGTTGATGTCCGCGACGCCGCCGAAGTAGTTGTCGATGACCACCTTCCCGTAATCCCCGTAGTAGTCCAGCATCTTCTGGGCCAGGGACTGGGTCACCTTCAGGCTATCGATCTGGGCCTCGGTGCTGTCCTGGTAGATGACCATGTGGTCGTTTTCCGCCACCTTGAGCGCCGTCACCTTGGCCACCTGAGGGGAGCACTGGGAGGATGGGTTGGCGTAGAGGGAGAGCTTTGCCGGGGCCGCGGACTGAAGCACCGGCGCCCTCATGGCAGGCCCCATGTCCGGGAGGGGTCGGGCACCGGGGCCCATCTCCCGGAGCATGCGCCGCTCCGCCTCACGGAGACGGATGTGGAAGGCTTCCGTGGCGGCCTCCACCTCCATGGCCTCCCGGAGGTGTCCGGGCAGGCCCTCCAGCCAGGCCTGTTGCCGGTCCGCCGCCTCGGGCCACTGGACCCTCGCCGGCTCCGGGGCAAGATCCGGCGCCAGCTGCCGCACCGCCGAGACGGTGACGGTGGGAATCGTCACGGTGTCCGCCGGGTTGGAGGTGCCCCAGAGGACCCCGAAACGATACCGATCCCCGGAGGATCCCGAGGGGAGGAAGAACCCGCATCCGTTGGGCCCGGACGGCTCCACGGAGAGGGTTCCCCCCGGGAGCAGGACCAGGGGGGCGCCACAGATCCGGACGCCGTAGGTCCGGGCGGCCGAGTTCCCCAGCGCGTCCTGCGCCCTGGCCCGGAAGGTGTAGGTCCCTACGGTAGTGGGGGTCCCAGTGAGGAAGCCGGTGGACGAGAAGCCGAGGCCCGGGGGAAGGGATCCACTCTCCACGCTCCAGCTCATGGTCGCCTGGTCCCCCCCCACCACCTCCACGTGCGCGGAGTAGGGAAGCGTCACCCTCCCGTCGGGCACGGTCTCCTGACAGATGGCGGGCAGGGACAGGTCGGCGGAGGCCGTGAACTCCACGGAGAGTCCCCCGGATGAGGCCCGCGCCCGCTGCGGGTCGTCGTTGGAACACCCCAGGGTCCAGACGGCCGTCGCCCGCCCCTGGGCGTCGGTGGTGGCCAGGGTGGGAAAGATGCTCCCGCCGCCGACGACGACGAGGAAGGAGACAGAGGCCCCCTCGACGAGATTCCCCTGGGAATCCCTTACCTCCACCTCGAGCTCCAGAGGAAGAGGTTGGCTGAGGGCGCCGGTCTGGGCATCGCCGGCACTCTTCACGACCTGGGCCGGAAGGGGATCCACGAGGAGCGTGGCCGTGCCGGTCAGCCCCTCCGCAGCGGCCTGGATCGTGGTCGTCCCTCTTTTCAGGCCGGTGACCAGGCCGGAGCTGCTGACCTCCGCCACCTCGGGGTTGGCGCTCGTCCAGGTGATGGTTGAGCTCTCGACGACTTTCCCCTTCTCGTCCAGCACCTGGGCCGAGAACTGCTCTGTGAGGCCCAGGGCGTCCATGGTCAGCGTCCCGGGGGTCACCACGATCCTGGACGGAACCGGAGCCGACGTGGAGTCTTTGCAGGAGCCGAGGACGGGGAGGAGGAGGAAAAGCCCGGTGGTCAGGAGCCGGATTCTCATTGCGTTAGCTCAGGTAGCGGAGGAGGAGCAAATCCCTCTCAGTAAAGATACTCATTCTCATGGAGGATGTGGCACCCTTTTAGGTAACAGCGCGCCTCGACAGAACCCCGGAATGTCCAGCCGGGTTCCCGGAACCCCAGGGGCGGACGGGAGGTCGGAGGGTCGGAGAGGGTGCTCAGGGAAGCAGCCCCTCCACCAGGCGCGGGAGGATCTCGCCCGATGGCCCCCGCAGAGCGACGTCTGCCATGGAGGTCAGGGGAGTATCCGCAGGGTTGACCTCCACCACGGACCCTCCCCCTTCCAGCGTCGCCAGGGGAACGGAAGCCGCCGGCTGGACCAGGGCGCTGGTGCCCGCTACCAGGCACACCGAGGCACCTCGGGCGGACTCGAAGGCCTCCTCCAGGACCCGGGAGTCGAGAGCCTCTCCGAACCATACGACATCCGGGCGGAGCAAGGACCCGCAGACCGGACACCGGGGGAGGACGGCCTCGCTCTCGGTCCGGACCCGATCCCGGTGGGGGATCCGGTAGGTGCAGGACGTACACCGGACCCGGAAGATGGACCCGTGTACCTCCAGTGGGAGGGCAGGGGAGGGATCCCGGGACCCGGCTGCTTCCCTGGCGGCGACTTCGTGGAGTCCGTCCACGTTCTGGGTCACGATCCGCACGGACCTGGCCCCCAGGGCCAGTCGAGCCAGGGCGTAGTGCCCCGGGTTCGGAACGCATCCCCGGATTCTCCCCCTCCTCCAATCATACCATTCCCACACCGTGCGGGGGTCCCTTCGGAAGGCGTGGGGCGTTGCCAGCTCCTCGGCGCGAAAGCTCTTCCACAACCCCTCCTCCCCTCGAAAGGTGGGGACCCCGGATTCCGCGCTCACGCCGGCCCCGGTGAGCACGCAGACCTTCCGGGCCGACGCCAGGAGGGCCCGCGCCTCCTGGAGCCCCTGGTCCTGCTCGTGGTCAGGCATGCTCCCTCCGGATGAAGCTCCAGGCCAGCGCCCCCCAGCCCACCAGGAAAGCGACACCTCCCAGGGGCGTCAGGGCCCCCAGCCACCGCTGGCCGGTGAGAACCAGGGCATACAGGCTTCCGGAGAAGATCAGGACCCCCAGAGTGAAGGCCCATCCCACCCCTCTCCCCCGGAATCCCGGTGCCAGTGCCGCCAGGACCGCCACCAGGACCAGCCCGAGGGCGTGGTACATCTGATACCGGACGGCCACCTCGAAGATGGCCAGGTCCCCCGGGGATAGGCGGCCCCTCAGCCCGTGGGCACCGAAGGCTCCCAGGGCCACCGCGAGAAGGCCGAAGAGGGCTCCCGTGGCGCCAATCCACCGATCCCGTAACCTGTTCTCAGAAAAGTTATTAGGTTTCATCATGTCGTCTTGTGTATGAACTGGTCATAGCCACGGACACGATGGGGTAGCGACGCCGGTTCCGCCAGTGGGGGAGGGAAGCGAGACGCCCCCGCCGGGGCCCGACCCTTGCGCTGGGCGGCCTTTTCCAGAGCTTTGAGGCGCGCCCCCGGGGAGAGGAGCCCAGACTCCTCCTCCGGTCCGACCCTCCACCCTTGGATTCAAGAATCGCGGCTGTGGCCGTTTCCGCCCCGTCAGCCCCTGGCATCCGTACCGTCTCGGCCACCGAGCGCGCCGCCTTCCTGGCAGGCATGGTGGCGCTGGCGCACGGAGTGAATGACGCCTACGCCGCCTTCCTCTCCCCACTCCTCCCCAGAATCATGGAGAAGATGGGGCTCTCCATCGCCTTGGCCGCCACTCTGGCCATGACCCTCTCCCTGGGGGCCTCTGTCCTCCAGCCCCTCATGGGATACCTGGCCGATCGCCACGGCCGCCGCCTCTTCGTGGTCCTCGGGCCCCTCCTCTCCGGCGTCTTCCTCTCCATGGTGGGGGTCGCCCCCACCTTCGGGATCCTGGTGGCGTGCCTCCTCTTTGGCGGCCTGGGAAGTGCCGCGTTCCACCCTCCCGGGGCCTCATACGCCGCTCGGATCTCGGAGGGGAAGGGGAGCGGACTCCGGATGTCGTTCTTCTCTCTGGGGGGAAGCCTGGGGTGGGCTCTGGGACCCCTTCTGGCGGTGGGTCTCGTGGCATGGCTCGGACTCGAAGGGCTCTGGATGGCCATGTTCCCGGGGATCCTCCTGGCCTTCGTCCTCTGGTGGGTCCTGCCCCCGGGGCGGGCCGACCGATCCCCCGTGCCGCCTCCCTCGCCGAGGAAGGTGCTGGCCCGCATCCGGGGTCCGCTGGGTCTCCTCATGGGGGTCAGCGTGGTGGGGGCCTTCGCCCAACGGGTTTACCTTACCATGGAACCCATCGTGGTGGCCCGCGCCGGCGGCTCCGAGGCCACGGGTGCCCTTTCCTTGAGCGTCTACCTGGGGGCTCAAGCGCTGGGAACCCTCACGGGTGGCGTCCTATCGGATCGAGTGGATCGGAGCCGGCTCCTGGTGGTGTTGACGCTCCTGGCCTTCCCGAGCCACTTCCTGGCGGTCTTCCTCCCGCCGGGGGAGGCGCCCGCCTTGATGATGGCGGCTGCCTCCGGGTTCCTGGGGATGGCCATGATGCCGGGGATCGTCGTAAGAGCCCAGGAGCTGCTTCCCGAAGGGGCGGCCGTGAGCTCCGGGATCGTCATGGGTCTGGCCTGGGCCGTGGGCTCCCTCGGCGTCCTGGGTACCGGGATCCTGGGAGACTGGATCGGCCCCAGAGAGGCGGCGATGGTCAGTATGCCAGCCCTCCTGGTGGGCACTCTGTTGGCATTGCATCCGGCGCTGCGAGAGGCGCCCCGTCGCATCTGGAGGTCGTCGTGCCCTTGAAGGTCGTCCCCAGACGGGATCGGAAGCTGTACCGCGTCGTGAAGCGCGGGGAGATGAGGAAGTGCCTGAGGGGGGAGGTCCTGTACCGGGCGGGAGATCCCGCCGGTCATCTCTACCTGGTCATGACCGGGCACCTCCGCCTGATCCAGGAGGAGGACGATGGAGGGGGAGGATCCGGACGGGTCGGTGGGCGCGCTGTGGCCATCGCCTGCCCTTGGGAGCTGGTGGGGGAGGAGGCCCTTCTCCCGGACGCATCGAGACGGACGACGGCGGTGGCCGGGGAGTCGACGGAGTTGATCGCCCTCGGGGGGAGGGCCACCCAGGGAGTGCTGCAGACCTCCCGGAAGACGCTGGAGGCCTTCCTGAGGGCCAAAGAGGAGGAGCTCGCCCTGGCCCGGACCCTGGGGGAGTCCCGGCGGTCCGGAGGCGCCCGGAGGCGCCTCGGGGCCCTCCTTCTTCACCTGGCGGACCGGCAGGGCACCAGGAAAGGGGAGGGGATCCAGGTCGCCATCCCTCTCACCCACCAGCTCCTGGCGGATCTGTCTCACTCCCACCGCTCCACGGTCACAACCATCCTGAACGACTGGATCTACGCCGGGATCCTGGTGGAAGGGGACGTGGGCATCCGAATCCTGAACCCCGGGGTGTTGCGGGGTGGCGAGACCCCGTTCCGTTGACCTGAAAACCCCGTAACGCTAGCTTTTTCAGACATTTTCAGGACTTTCAGCTCCTCCTTGCCGAGTACAGAATGACCAAGCATCGCCACCCATCCTCCCGTCGAAAGCAGGAGGAGAAGAAAGAAGCCGAAGACATCTTCGTCGAGAAGATGGTCGAGTTGGGGAATTGGGCCAAGAAGAACAACCAGACCCTCGTCATCGCGGTCGTGGCCATCGTCCTGGTGGCTGCCACCGTGATGTACCTCGGGCGTGTCCGGGCCAACCGCACCCAGCAGGCCGTGGCTCAGCTGGAGCAGGTCCAGCAAGCCGTGGTCTACGGGGACAGGGAGCAGGCCAAGGCCTCGCTGGTCCAGTACCTGGCCACCTTCGACGGGACCCCCTATGCGCTGGAGGCCCGACTCATTCTCGGGCAGGTGTACCTGGAGGACGGCGATCCGGAGGCCGCCATGGAGACGCTGGCGCCGGCCGTAAGAGAGATGGATTCCCACCCGGTGGGTCTCCAGGCCGCGTTCCTCCTGGCCGCCGCCTACGAAGACGCCGGGCGGCTGGACGATGCAGAGCGGACCTTCCTTCGCATCGCCAACACCGCGGAGATGAGCTTCCAGATCCAGGAGGCCCTCGCCGGAGCGGCCCGCATCCGGGCCGAAACCGGGAACTATGCCGGAGCCGTGGACCTCTACGAGGACGTCGTGGGCTCCCTGGACGAGAACTCTCCGGACCGGGACTTCTGGGAGATGAAGCTGGAGGAGGCCAGGGCCCACCTGATGGGATGACGGGAGAGAGGGGGTGGGGCATTCCCAAGGGACAGAGGGAGGGATTCCGCGTCACCACTCCTCTTATCTGCGTCGCATAATCGATATTATGTAAAGTAGACAGGAGACAGAGAACCTGCGAAGGACCTGCGTACGGTTCTCTTCCT
>JASFRP010000026.1:0-12307 GCA_050114895.1 Gemmatimonadota bacterium | reverse complement strand
TCCTCGCCCGTCACCGCCAAGCCCGCCAGGTTCAGCCCCTCCACCCCTTCCGACCCTACCACGGCCAGACCCCCGACGTTCAACCCACGGGTCACTCCTCCTGATGCCACCACCGCCAGCCCACCAACGTTGACTCCCGTCATGTCGCCGGCGCCCGCCACCACAGCCAGACCTCCCGCCTGGATTCCCCTCAGGCTCCCCTCCGCTCCCACCACGGCCAACCCGCCCAGGGAGATCCCCTCGATGCCCTCATTCCCCACCACAGCCAGGCCTCCCAACTGCAGGCCCCTCAGAGACCCCCTGTCAGCCACCGTGGCCAGGCCGCCGATGGTGACGCCGGTGGAACCGCCGTTGGACACGGCGGCCAGGCCACCGACGTTGACACCGGTGCTGGATCCCTCCGAAACGGAGGCGAGGCCCGCCAGGTTCACCCCCACGGAGGTGCCCTGGCTGACGGTGGCGAGACCGCCGAGGTTGAAGCCCTGGCTCGAGCCGTCGCTGACGACGGCGAACCCTCCGACGCTCAGTCCCGAGAGCTGCCGCTTCGCCACAACCGCCAGTCCCCCCAGGGAGATGCCCTGAATTCGGTCTGCCGCCGGCGCCGCAACTCCCACCGCCAGGCCCCGAACGGTTCCACCTACGCCGTCCTTCGGCCCCCAGAGGGTGAGATTCAGCCCGTTCACCTCTTCCAGGTAGGTATCCCGGAAGTTGATGCGGATCCCGTTCACCCGGGGGATGTTGCCGATGGCGAGACCCGTTCCACGGATGGTGAGGTCCAGGCCCCTGCCTCTCCCCTCGGTGCGAGATTCCTGGGCCCGAAGGGTGGTCGTGCAGGCGCACCCCAGAAGGGCGATGATCAGAACCGGCCGCGTACGGAACATGGATCCTCCCACGTGCTCGACATGGATCGACCGCTCAGGGACCGGAGGGGCGTCGTCCCCCCTCCCGAGGCTCGTTTCAAGTCGCCCTACGCGCACCGCTCCGGAGCGGTTTCATCCCGCTGCGGGTCGCCGGATGGGGGGAGACGGGAGACCGATGGGATGAGCCGGTAGGGTTGCCATTCAACGTCGGGTGAGACATTCTTGCACGTCCTCAAACTCTGGTTCCACCTGAACCTGTAACGGTCGGAAGCGAAAAAGCCTATGCCGGGTTTCACACAGGGCCTCGAGCGATTCGTCCAGGGCATCACTGAGTTTCTCAACACCTATGTCGTTGAGATTGGCCCGTCCGTGGGTGGGGAGAAGATCCCCATCATGGTCATCATGCTTCTGGGCACGGGGATCTATCTGACCCTTCGCCTCGGGTTCATCCAGCTCCGCCGCCTGGGGCACGGATTCGCCGTCACCACGGGCAAGTATGATGATCCGGAGGAGCCGGGTGACGTCTCCCACTTCCAGGCCCTTACTACGGCCCTCTCCGCCACCGTGGGTATCGGGAACATCGCCGGAGTGGCACTTGCCATCCACCTGGGGGGGCCCGGTGCCCTCTTCTGGATGTGGGTCACGGCCTTCCTCGGGATGGCCACCAAGTACACCGAGGTCACACTCGCCCAGAAGTACCGGACGGTGGAGGCGCCGGACCGGGACGCCCACGCATGGGAAGGGACGGTGTCCGGGGGGCCCATGTACTACATCGAGCGGGGCCTGGGCGCCCACTGGAAACCGCTGGCCGTCTTCTTCGCCATCATGCTGGCCTCGGTCGCCTTCCTCACCGGGAACGGCATCCAGGCCAACACGGTGGCGGACGCCGTCCAAACGACCTTCGGCGTGCCGACCTGGATTACCGGGCTGATCACCGCGTCCGTCGTCGCGCTGGTGATCCTCGGGGGGATCTCCCGCATCGGGAAGGTGACGGGGGTTCTGGCACCGCTCATGGCGGTGGTCTACGTGGCCGGTGCCCTGTTGATCCTTCTCCTGAACGCGGCGGACGTGTTTCCGACCCTGGCGCTCATCGTGAGGGAGGCGTTCAACCCCACCGCCGGGGTTGCGGGAACGGGTATCGGGGCGATTCTCGTTACCATGATGTGGGGTGTCCGCCGGGGCCTCTTCTCCAATGAGGCCGGGCAGGGATCAGCTCCCATCGCCCACGCAGCGGCAAAGACCGACGAGCCCGTATCCGAGGGCGTCGTCGCCCTCCTGGAACCCTTCATCGACACCATCATCATCTGCACCATGACCGGCCTGGTGCTGGTGATGACGGGGGTGAACACGGAACGCTATCCCACCGAGATCGCATTCAGCGGTGGTGATATCTCCTACGTGGTTCCCAACTGGGGCCGGGGCTTTGCCCCCGTGGACATGCCGGAGGAGATCCAGGTGTTGGACGGCTACCAGGTGGTGAGCGGGCCGGAGGACCCGAGGGTAGCCTGGCATGAGGTCGCGGTGGACCGCCTCTTCGAGAACGCCGAGATGACCGTGCCCTTTTCAGGGACCATCTACCCTATCGCCGCCGATGCCATTGCCCTCGATGGTCGGGACCTCCCGACGCTCTGGGGCATGGCACCCGAGAACGGGGCCCCCCTCACCATGCTGGGCTTCAGGAAGGGGCTCTCCCCTCTGGGTGACTGGGGGCATTACATCGTGCTCTTCTCGGTGATGCTGTTCGCCATCTCCACGGCCATCTCCTGGAGCTATTACGGGGATCGAAGCGCCCACTACCTCCTGGGGCCGAAGTTCGTGCTTCCGTACAAGCTTGCCTTCATCCTGGCCCACTTCATCGGGGCCGTGCTCCCTCTGGCCGTAGCCTGGAACCTGGGGGACGTCCTTCTGGCCATCGTGATCTTCCCGAATCTCTTCGCCCTGATCCTCCTGGCCCCCAGGGTGGCCGAGATGACCAACGACTACTTCGGCCGGCAACCCTGGATGTCGAATTACGAGAAGCGGCAGCAGTGGAAGCGGGAGGGAAGGAAGCTCTAGCAGAGGCTCCGCGCGAAGGGAAGAACGACGAGCTTCACGGGCCGGCCCGGCTTTCCCGGGCCGGCCTTTCGTCTCCATCCGGGTCCGTCGGGGAGTTCTCTCCGTGCCCCTCCAGGTCCTTCAGCGTCAGGGGTCGAAAGATGAGGTCCGTGGCCAACCAGAGGGTCTTCGCGAAGGGGTAGAAGATCACGGGAGCCACCAGCATGAGGAGAACCAGGCTCCAGGTGAGGAGGCGCCAGGGCACATCGGGCCAAGTGAGAACGATACCCACGCCTGCTCCCAGTACGATGAACAGCTCCGAAGCCAGGAAGTTGATGGTATACCCACCCAGGAAGTAGTCCCCCTCCCCCCGGTCCAGGAGGAGTTGGCAGGAGGGGCAGCTCCCCCTCATCTTCACCCAGCGAGAGAAAAGGGGCCCTCCTTCGCAGTTGGGGCAGCGGAGCCGGAGGGCTCGCCAGATGAGGGTCATCGCCCGTCCAGGGCTCAGCTGGGGCGGATCACCGGAGGAGGGAGGAGTCTTTGGCATCAGGGAAAGATATCATGGCGCCTCGCTTCCCCAATGGCTCTCGAAGGGGGGGCATCTGAGCTCCCGGTTCTTCGGTCCGGACGCCTGGGGGCCCCTGGCGGCAGCGTGGGTGGCCTTCTGGGCGGGCCATGAGGATGCCGTCCTCTGGATCCGGACCGACGACGCCTCGCCGGAGCCCATGCCCGTGTCCCTCTTCTTTCGTTCCGGGGACGATTTACGGCCCATCGACAGGGAGGCTCTGGCCCGGGTCCGGGGTCGCGTGTTGGATGGCGGCGCCGGAGTGGGGTCCCTGGCCCTGATCCTTCAGGAGCGAGGCGTGCCCGTGGTAGCGGCGGAGGTCGTCCCCGAAGGTGTCGCCATCATGAAAGAGCGGGGGGTCCGGGAGGTGATCGGTGCCCCCCTGGAGGCGCTTCAGCCCGGGGGTGCCTTCGACACCATTCTCCTCCTCATGAACGGCACCGCCCTGGCCGGAACCCTGGGGGGGGTCTCCACGTTCCTTGACACGCTGGACGGCCTCCTGGCGCCGGGGGGACAGATCTTGATGGACTCCACGGATCTACTGGACGGGGAGACATGGGCTGAGTCCAGGGGAGACACAGGGCAGGCAGGGTGGAGATTAGAGGATCCCTATCCAGGGGAGCTCCACTATCAGATGGAGTTCAATGGGGAGCGGGGAGCCCCCTTCCCTCAGCTTTTCCTGGATCCGGGCACCCTCATCCGAGTGGCCGGGGAGCGGGGATGGCAGGTGGAGGTGGTTTGGGAAGGCCATGGGGGGGAGTATCTCGCCTGTCTCACCCGCGAGGAGCCCGAAGAGCCCACGACTACGAGGGCGTAGGAGGACCTGGGGCCCGGACTTCTCGCGGTGCCGAGCCGCATGCCCCCCCGGCTACCGGCCCACTCCGTCCATGAACCTCCTCACCTGGTCCCGGTCCACCCCGCCGCCGGCCCTCCCTCCCACCTGAAGGGCGCTCCCCACGATGATGCCGTCCGCATCGTCCAGGAGGGTGGCCCCCGTCTCCGGGGTGGCCCCGCTGCCGACCCAGATCCGTCCCTCCCGGGGAAGGACCGCCCGGGTCTTTTCAATCTCCTCCGGGAGCACCGGATCTCCCGTCTCGGCTCCCGTGAGGATGAGGCCGTCGGCCAGCCCCCGATACCAGGTGTCTCGTACCGTGGGCTCCAGGCGGGACTCCGGGGGGGGAGAGGCGTGCTTCACCATGACGTCCGCCAGGACCGCCACATCGCTTCCCAGCGTCCGCCTCCGGCGGAGGGTGTGGTGGGCCTCCCCCTGGATGAGTCCCTGGTCGGTGAACATGGATCCGGTGTGGACGTTTACCCGAATAAAGGCCGCTCCGGTGGAGGCTGCCACGGCCAATGCGGCGGCCGCATCGTTGCGGAGCACGTTCACCCCCACGGGGACGTCGGACTGTCGGACCACGAGCTGGGCCACTACCGCCATGGCCGCCACTGTCTCCGGAGGAACCGCACCCGGGTAGAAGGGAGCGTCCAGGAAGTTCTCCAGCAGGACTCCGTCCAACCCCTCCTCCAGGAGGAGCGCTGCCTCCATGGAAGCCCGGTCCAGGACCTCCACCATGGAGCCCCGCCAACGGGGAGAGCCAGGGAGGGGGAGGAGATGGATGACCCCAACCACCGGTTTCCTCCCGGGCCAAAGCTTGTCGTGACGCCGCATATTCACTCTTCCCCTGAATCGGTTTCGGCTTCCAGGGCATGGCCCTGCCCATGCCGAGCCCCCGGCGGGTCCCCGAAAGAGACCCGGCTCAACGGGGCTCAGTCCTCCCCTTCCTCCAACAGCCCCCCGGGTAACACCGCGTCCTCCCCGAACCGTTCCTTCAAGTCGTCCACGATCCTCGAGAGCGTCCGTTGTCGCTCCGACTCCGCGGAGACGTCTCCACGGAACAGCTCAAGTTGGCGTGGGCCCGCTCCCTCCACCAGCGAGGAGACCCCCACCCCCAGGAGCCTCACTCCCCTTCGACGTCTCCTCCGCAGCTCCCGAAGGAGCTCTCGGGCGATCCGCCACAGGGTGGCATCCGCCTCCAGGGTCCCTGGGATGGTGCGACTGGCGGTTCGGGTCCGGAAGTCGTCGTCCCTGATCTTCACCGTGATGGTTCTTCCCTGGAGCCCGGCCCTTCGGAGAGCTGCACCCACGGACGTCACCAGTCTCAGGACCTCCCTCTCCAGGAGGAGGTCGTCGTGGAGGTCCGATGCGAATGTACGCTCCGAGCTCACGGATTTCCGGGGCTCCCCGGAGACCACCCTCGAGAGGTCGATTCCCCTGGCACGCTCCCAGAGCCATCGTCCCCTGGCTTCCCCGAACCATCGGTCCAGCCACCTGCGCTCGACAGGAAGGAGGTCCTCCACCGTCAGCAGTCCTCTCTCCTCCAGCGTTTCCGCCAGAGCCGGACCCACGCCGGGGATCTCCCGGAGCCGGAAACCCTTCATAAAGGTCTCTTCCTGGCCTGGAGGAACCACCCGAACGCCGCCGGGCTTCGCCCGCCCGGCGGCGAGCTTGGCGATGAGCTTCCGGGTTCCTCCCCCGATGGAGACGGAGATCCCCGTTTCCCGGAGGACTGTTTGCCGGATCCTCCTCGCCGTCCGGACCAGGGGCTCGTCCCGGAGGAGACGCTCCGTTCCGGCCAGATCCACGTAGAACTCGTCGATAGAGGCGGCTTGCACCACGGGAGCCAACCGGTGGAGTACCTCCTTTACCTCCCGGCTCCGGGCCGCGCACGCCTTTCGCGATACCGGGACCACCACCGCCGCAGGGCAGAGGCGAAGGGCCTGAGAGGTCGGCATGCCGGATTGCACGCCGAACGCCCGCACGGGGTAGGAGGCGGACGTCACGACTCCCCGGCCGGTGGGAGACCCTCCGACGATGAGGAGCTCTTGCTTCCCGGCTCCCTCCGGGTCCTCCATGCGAGCCACCTGCACGTAGAACATGTCGCAGTCCACCAGAAGGATGCGACCCTCTTTCCCTCCGCCGGCCCCGCCTGGTCTCTCAGCCATGTCCAGTGACCTCCAGCGCTTCCGGCTCCGCATCCGGGAAGAGGGGTGCACGGGAGATGAACCTTTCCCGACTGCGGTGTACAACGTGCCGAACGTCCGCCTGGCCGCTGGGCCCGAAGGCGAATCCCTTGGAAAGGAGACCTGACCTATGCCTTACCCGTTCCAGCTCCCGGAGCTCGGATACGACTACGATGCTCTGGAGCCCCACATCGATGCCCGCACCATGGAGATCCACCACCAGAAGCACCACGGGGGATACACCACGAAGTTCAACGCCGCTCTCGAGGCTCATCCCCAGTTCCACGGAGTCTCTGCCGAGCACATTCTCCGGGGTTTCAACGGCCTTCCGGCCGCCATACAGGATGCCGTCAGGAACAACGGGGGCGGGTTCTACAACCACTCCCTCTTCTGGAAGGTCATGACCCCGGGAGGCGCCGACGCCCCGGCTGGAGATCTGGCGACCGCCATCAACGAGGAGTTCGGCTCCTTCGACGCGTTCAAGGAGAAGTTCGCAGGTGCTGCGGCCTCCCGCTTCGGTTCGGGTTGGGCATGGCTCGTCATCGATCCCTTCGGGAAGCTGCAGGTCCTCTCCACGGCGAATCAGGACTCGCCGTTGATGAGCGGTCACAGCCCGATCCTGGGGTTGGACGTCTGGGAGCACGCCTATTACCTGAATTATCAGAACCGACGGCCGGACTATATCAAGGCCTTCTGGAACGTGGTGAATTGGGATAAAGTCGCGGAGAAGTTCGCCCACCGGAAGGGTGGCTGGGCAAAGGGGGTCTGAGCTGGCGCTCCCGCCGGCCCCCTGGGGGGAGCCTCCGCTGGAGGCTCCCCCGGGGTGCCCTCTCCCCCCTCCTCCTCCAGATCCCGCCTCCCACTCACCGTTTCCCTACTTGTCCGCCACTCCGGCGATGTGCGGGGACACGAGCGGCAGGGGTACGTCGAAGCGCTCCAGACGCACCTCCCGGAAGCCGGCACGCAATAGATTCCGGTCCGTATCCCGGTCTGGCTCGCACCCGTCCCCCACGGCACGCCAGACCGGCTTCACGCAGCGCTGCACCCTCCGTAGCCAGCTCCCCGGGGCAGCTCCGACGTGTTCCACGAAGACGAATCTCCCCCCGGGCTTCAGAATGCGGTGGATCTCTTTGAGGGCTCTATCCAGACCCGGGACCGAGCAGAGCACCAGGGTGGAGAGAACCGCCTCGACGCTCTCATCGGGGAAGGGAAGGGCTTCGGCGTCCCCCTGGACCAGGTGGACGCGGCGATCCCTGTCCCGGGCTGCGCGGAGAAAGTGGGGGTGCATGAAACGGTTCGGCTCTACCCCAACGACCCGGAGGCCCCCTGGGAGATAGCGGAGGTTCGGCCCTGTTCCGCTCCCGATCTCCACCAACGTGCCCGAGAGACCCGAGAGGAGCCGTCGCTTCCGGTCCTGGACCATGGCGTCGTATTTCCCGTTGCTTCTGGCCATGAACCAGGCCAGGAAGCGATCGTGCAGGTCGTGGCGATAGGACAAACGGGTTTCCTGGGTTCTTTGTGGTCGGGGCGGAAAGATCTCGCCCCCGCCCCGTCACGCCCTCGCTGCGGGGTCTTCGGGGGCAACGTCCGGGCCCTCCAATCTAAGGCGGATTGGCCATCTCCGAAGGGTGGTGGAGCACCAGCGCTCTCCCCGGTGGCCGGATGGGGAAGGAGCCCCGGAGGAAGGTGGAACATCAACGGCGTCACAGGTTTTCAGAGACGAAAGGCTTGTGTCCTCGGAATCATATGTTTACACATAGTCGTCAGAACGAGTCGACGGCCTCTCGAGTCTGTCGCCAGATGTGAATCGGACACCCACGGGCCCATGACGAATCACGAGACCGCCTGGGTATTCTCTAACTCCCCCAAAGTCGCCCGGCTTCGGCCCTTCCTGGTCTTCCTGACGGGCCTTCTCCTCTTTCCGGCCCTGCCTGCCAGCGCCCAGAGCTTGAGGGGGTCCACCCGCTCGGTGGATCTACAGTTCCGGGTGGCCCACGATCACGACTTCACCTTTCTCGAGAGCCCTGCGCAGGTGGAGCGGTTCGTGAAGGCGGGATATCTCGTGCCCGTCAAGGCAAACCGGTATTTCGATCTTCACGGGGTATCGTATCCGTATGCCCGGCCCGAGACCCGGACCTTCATCCTTCGGCTCTCCGAGCAATACCGCCGGGCTTGCGGGGAGAAACTGGTGGTGACCAGCCTGACCCGGCCACTCTCCCGACAACCGAACAATGCGTCCTCCCGGTCCGTCCATCCCACGGGCATGGCCGTGGACATCAGGAGGACCAACAACATGGGCTGCCGGTCCTGGCTCGAGGAGGTCCTCATTTCCCTGGAGAAGACCGGGGTCCTGGAGGCGACCCGTGAGAGCCATCCGCCCCACTACCATGTGGCTCTCTTCCCGAAGCCCTACGCCCGGTACGTGGCCAACCTCACGAACCAGGCCAACACCCGGATGGCTTCAGCGGACGTGCTGGACTACCAGGTTCGGCGCGGGGACTCGCTTTGGGACATCGCTAGAACCCACGGCACTACCGTGGACCGGCTCAGGGAGGAAAACGAGCTCAGTGGAAGCCGGATCTACGCCGGCCAGCTCCTGAAGATCCCCGTGAGTAGGTGAGCCGGAAGGCCCTCCTTCCCAGATGACTTCCATTCCTTCCCGGTAGGAGAGGAGCTCGGGTCCAGCCTCCGGTACCGGTGTCATGAGCACGAACGGCCGCCGATCCGGGAAGGCCTCCAGGACCCGCCGGTTGTCCTCCGGCCCGAGATCCCTCACAAACATGGGCCGCCCTTCTTCGATCCCCGGGAGGTCCCCCTGCCAGATGAGGGGTGCCAGGGAGACGATGCCCCGAGCATCGGCTCGCGCCTCCCGCTGGCACTCCGGAGGGACCGGGAGTCTCGGGTCTCTGAGAATCCGGTTTCCCTCGGTGAGGTAGACGGCTTCCAGGGCCGGTGGAGTCTCGGCCACGAGGCGGAAGTCCAGTCCGGAAGGATCCGGCTCCGCCTCCGTCTCCCCAAGGGCCTGGGACGACCGGGCCACCGCGTACCGGTGGAGGGTGCAGACGTCATTTCGTCGAAGTGCGGTTTCGATACTGTCCAACCTCATCCCGGAGGCCTGGAGCCGGGCGGAGATCCGCTCCGACCACGAGCCGTGGACGAAGACCAGGGCAGGATCCCCCCCAGGAACGCTCGGTACGGTGATCCGGGCCAGTGTATCCGGTGACCACCGGTACGTGAAGGCCCGGTTCGTCACCAGGACGCCCCCTCCCACCAGCGAAACCAGGAGACTCCAGAGGATCAGGTCGGATCGACCGGGTAGGGAGCGGGGCGTTGGAGAGGTGGCTCCCGACGACTCGATCCCCTTCGGTTCTCCGCCCTGGTGCCTGCCTTCCCGTCCCGACCTGCCCGCCAGGGCCAGTGCAGCCATGGCAGTCAGAAGGACCCAGGCCGGTGCTGCCTCATAGAGCATCCTGGGGCCCAGGTGAAACCCATGGTGCCAGTAGACGAAGTTCGCCAGCACCGGAAGCAGGGCCCACGCCAGGATGATCCCCCCCCTCCGGGGCAACCGGGGCCGCAGCAGGAAGAAAAGTCCAACCAGCGCGGTGGCCGGGATGGGCGTTTCCAGGAGGTACGCTCCCAGCCCCGTCAGGTCCACCGCGGTGAATCCCAGGGCCTCCATGGGGGAATAGAGGTTTCCCCACGGATCGGTGTGAAAGCCCAGACCGTGGGCAGGGCCGAAGGCGGCGGAATATCCGAGGCGGGTGGCGTGGCCGAAGAAATGTCGATTGTACAGGGCCAATCCGGCTGCGAAAGGCGTGCCGCCGGCCAGGGCCAGGGACAGCCGCTGAAGAAGCCATCCGGGGCCCCTTCGCCGAAGCGCTTCGGTTGCCCAGTAGACGACGGGGAACGCCACGCACAGGACGAGCCCCAGAAGAGGCCTGCTGGTCACCACGGCCCCGCTCCCAAGGCCCACCAGGAGGGCCCACCCCCATCTCCCGTCCAGGGCTCGATACGCGGAGTACAGCGTGAGGGCGGTGAAGGCCGCCGCAGGGACGTGGCTGAGATACCCGCCTCCCAGGAACAGGAGGAAGGGACTGAAGGCCAGGAGAAGGCCCGCGAGCCGGGTCAGCGCTCCCTCCTCAGGAAACAGGCGGGCCGCGAGCAGCGTGGTGATGGCAACGGTTCCCCCGACCAGAAGGGGGAAGACGAGCCCCGGCGTTCCCACCAGCTCCCCCCCTGCCAGGAGGAGGGCGGGGAAGGGGGGATATTGGGAAACCCAGCCCTCCGGGGTGAGGATCGTGTTGGGGATGAGCCAGGCGGCCGGGGGCTCGGGTAGTTGCAGGGCGAACGTCCCATGGGCGATCATCCGGCTCTGGAGGCGGGTCACCATCCCGTCCACGAGGGTCGGAAGTCCCAGGAAGAGTCCCAGGCCGGCCATGAGGGAGAGAGCCGCAGCCACGAGCCCCACCAGGAGGGCGAAGGGAACCACCGGAGGACGGGTCAGAGCCGTGGAGAGCCGTGCCAAAAACCGGCGCAAGGGCTGGGACGGCAACAGGATGGCGAGAACGGCTCCCACGCCCCCCGCCAGCAGGATCCCCCACCAGGCCATCTCCACGTTGGAGGCGTTCCGAAGGACCGCCGACTCCCCGAAGCGACCCGTTCCGGGCTGCCTCAGAATCCAGTGCACTGGCGTGAGGGTGAGGAGGAGGATCAGGGCACCCAGAGACCTCACAACCCAACCGGTGGGTTCACCCACCGGTACTTTGGCAGGAGACGCCGCCTCCTCCGGCGACAAGCTCTCTCCGCCGGGGAGGGATGCTTCACCCTGCCGTCCTACAGGCTCCGTCACGACGGCCCCGACGCGCGGTCGGTCCAGAGCCCCACGGGCTCGAAGCGCTGAACATCCACCAGACCCATGTCGGTGATCTTCAGGGCCGGGATCACCTCCAGAGCCAGGAAGGACATGGCCATGAAGGGATCATGGAGGGGGGATCCCAACCCTCGGGCCGCCACCACGATCCGGTCCAGCTCCTCCCGGATGGAGCGGAACGGGGCCAGGGACATCAGCCCTCCCACGGGGAGAGCCAGAGAGGCCAGCTCGTTCCGGTCCCTGGCCACCGTCAGGCCCCCACCCATCCGAGCCACCCCCCGGGCCGCGGTGAGGATGGAGACGTCGTCGGCGCCCACCGCCACGATATTGTGGTGGTCGTGGGCCACCGTCCCGGCGATGGCCCCGTCCTTGAGCCCCATCCCCGTCACGAGACCCACCCCCACTCTTCCGCTCCCCCGGTGCCGCTCGATGACGACGATCTTGAGAAGGTCCCGGGACGGATCCGCCACCACCTGGCCTCCCTCCACCCTGGGTTCCATCTCCCGGGAGCCCGTCACGATCTGGTCCGGAACGACCTCTATGACCCTGACTCTCCCCGCTCGGGCCGGGATCCCCGTCTCCACCCGCTGCCAATCCACTCGCATGGAGGGCGGGGGCGGGGGAGGTGGAGGTGGAAGCTCCCACTCCAGGGGACGCCCTCCCTGGGCCACAGGGCGTCCCGCTACGTACACCTCATTCGCCTTGATCTCTTCAAGGGACTCCACCACCACCAGGTCGCCTCGGCGACCTGGGGCGATGGCTCCTCGATCGTGGAGCCCGAAGTGCTCCGCCGGATTCAGGGTGGCCATCCGAATGGCCTCCACCGGGGGCGTCCCCTCCCGAATGAGGACCCGGAGCATGGCGTCGATGCCTCCCTCATCCATCAGGTCCGGGGGCTGTCGGTCATCGGTGCAGAGGGCCACCCTTCGACGGTTGTCGGGGGTCAGTGCCGGAAGC
>JASFRP010000025.1:0-12335 GCA_050114895.1 Gemmatimonadota bacterium | reverse complement strand
GAGGCGCTGCGTGACCGCCCACGATCCCCGCCGCTATCCCACCGGACCCTTTCAGCCCAGACCGGAGCTCACCACCGAGGAGCGGGAATCCCTCATCCACGAGCTCGCACATTTCCCCGCCGACCTTCGCTTCCTGGTTCAGAGTCTCTCTGAGGAACAGCTGGACACGGCCTACCGGGAGGGTGGATGGACGGTGCGGCAGGTGGTGCACCACATCCCGGACAGCCACATGCAGGGATACGTGCGTTGCAAGCTCGCGGCGACGGAGGTCAGGCCGGCGATAAAGACGTACGAGGAGGCCGTCTGGGCCGAGACGGAGGAAAGCCGGACGGGTCCGGTGGAGAGCTCACTGGACCTTCTGGCGGCGCTGCACCAACGTTGGGCTCTTTTCCTCCGGACGCTGAAGGAGGAAGACTTTCAGAAGGCATACCTTCATCCAGAGGCAGGAGAGGTCACCCTGGAGCGGACCCTCCAGCTCTACGTGTGGCACGGGAAGCACCACCTGGGACACATCAAGCTGGTGGCGGAGGGGTGATAGGAAGCCCACATGCGTCACTCTACCGCCGCCACTTCCATCCCCCTCTTCTGGGTCCTCCTCCTCGTCGGCTGCGGAGACGGCGGGGGCGGGTCCCACTGGCAGGGCACCGTGGCCACCCTCTCCGGCGGCCAGGTGGTGGTCCAGAATCCGGCCCTTCCCATCTGGGAGCCCGGAGCGGAGTGGCGGGTGGTGGAGGAGGAGCGGATCGGGCGGATGAGTGGGGAGGGACCGGACCTCTTCGGAGCCGTCCTCTCCTTCGACGTGGATCGAGGGGGCCGGGTCTGGGCCCTGGAGAGTCAGAGCCAGGAGCTTCGCGTCTTCGACTCCCTGGGTGCGTACGTTCGCACCGTGGGTCGGCGCGGTGGCGGTCCGGGTGAGTTCGCCCAGGCGCTGAAGGTGGAGTTGGGTCCCGACGGGAACGTCTGGGTGATGGACCCGTCCAACAACCGCCTTTCGGTGTTCGACACCGCCGGCGTGTACCTGGAGGGCCACCCGGCCCTCGGTGGGTTCATCATCATCCCCTGGCCGGGGCGGTTCGATGCCAGCGGCTCGTACTACGCTCCGGTTCCCCTCACCGATGGGGAGTTCCGGGTGGGGATGGTGCGCTTCGATTCGAGCATGACCGCCGTGGACACCTTCTCTCCGCCGGAGGATCCGGTGGAGCGGGAGCGGTTCGAGCACCACAACGACAGCGGGGGCGTGATGATGGCCAGCGTCCCTTATCAGGGGAGCCTCATCTGGCGAATCTCCGAAGCCGGCACCATCTGGGCCATCCTCACCGACGAGTACCGTCTCTTCGAGATGAATGCGGAAGGAGACACGCTCAGGACCATCACCCGGGCGTTCGATCCCATCCCCGTCACAGGAGCGGACCGGGACCGGGCCCGGGAGGACCTGGAGTGGTTCGTGAGCCAGGGCGGACGTATCGATCTGTCCAGGATCCCGTCTCACAAGCCCCCGGTCCGTTCCTTCTTCCGGGACGACGAGGGCGATATCTGGGTGGAGGTGACGACGAGTCAGGAGGAGAGTGGGCGCGTCTTCGATGTCTTCGATTTCAATGGCCGGTACCTGGGACCGGTTCACCTCCCCTTCTCCCTCTCCGCCTCCCCGGCTCCCATCCTCCGAGACGGTGTCCTCTGGGGGATCAGCCGTGACGAGCTGGATGTGGTCTCCATTGTCCGGGCCAGGGTGCTGAAGAGCCCGGAGGTCAGCGGGTAGGGTGGTCCTGCCCCGAACGTGCGGCCCCCCCCATCACTCCACCCCCACCCTGTCGCTCCTCCGCTCCAGGAGCAACACGTCCCGCCACCGGTTCCCCATCTTCCCCAACCGCTCCCGGGTGCCGATGACCCGGAATCCGCACTTCTCGTGGATTCGGATGCTCCCGGCGTTCTCCGGGAAGATGCCGGCCTGCAGAGTCCAGAGCCCCGCATCCTCCGAGGCCCGGACCAGAGCGCCAAGGAGCCGGGTCCCCACCCCCTCCCCCCTGGTCTCGGGAGCCACGTACACGGCCACCTCCCCCACCCCCCCGTACACGCATCGGTCCGAGACGGGACTTAGAGCGGCCCAGCCCAGGATCTTCCCGTCCGATTCGGCCACCAATCGGCACTTCCCCAGGAACTTCCGGTCCCACCCCTCCCAATCCGGGGCCTCGGTCTCGAAGGTGGCGTGGCCCGTGGCGATGCCCGCCAGGTAGATCTCCCGGACCCGGGGGTAGTCGGCGGCGGTGAGGAGGCGGACGTCGATCTCGAGCATGGGCAGGTTTCCAACGAGTTCCTGAAAGGTATCGGGGCTTGTCAGGGCGTTACGTTCCGTCCCTATACTTCCTGCGGGAAGTGGGTCCGACGCAAGGGTTCCGTTCCAGGCCGCGGTCAGCGGCGTCGGGTGGCTACGACCCCGCCTGCGGTCACCCGCAGTTGCCCCCGGTGACCCGGGTCAGGAAGCACTCCATTGCCGCAACGCCCTCGCCCTCCGATAGAAGTGCCAGATCGAAGCTCCCCTCCTGGATAATCCGAGTCGTGGTCCCGTCGTTCAGGAGCGTGAGAACCAGGTCCTCCACGGTCCCCACCGCCCGGTCCGGTCCAGCCTCCTCCAGGGTCACCCGTCCCCCGAGAATCTCCCAGTAGCCTTCCAGATCAGACAGGTTGGCGGCGTCGATGCCCTCCAGGATCCGCCCGTGGCAATCCCCTCCGAGGCCGCAGTCATCGAACTCACCGGTCCTCTGCTGCACGAGTTGGAGGATGAACAGGTCCCCCCGGGTTCCCTCCGTCTTCCTGAACGTCGCGATGACCAGCCCACCGGTGCTGTCCGGAAAGGCGATGGCGAAGTCGGCGGCGTCCAGCTCTCCCCCGCTGATCTGGGGAACTCCCTCCGTCTGGTAAGAGCCACCGTCGGAGAAGGTGAGGTCGATACCCTCGTCTCCCCCGGGAGGAGGGTTCGAGGGATCGTCGCAAGCGGACAGGGTGAGAAGGGAGGCCAGGATAACCGGAGTAGCCAGGGTCGGAGAACCGATGGATGGAAATACCCTTGTCACACAGGCCAAGAGACGTTGGGACCTCATGGTGATCTCCCGCTTCGGAGCCTCGGAGTGTTCCTAGTCAGTACGGGTGGCATCTGCCCTCTGTGACAGACATCGCGTTCCGTCAGATCGGGTCCGCCGGCCCACACACCCTCCCGTGAAACCTTTTCGAGCCCAATACCGTCATATGGATACTAGTACTGTCCTTTGGATGGTATATTCAGCGGTCGTGAAGCCGCCCCGAGGCACGGCACCGACCAGAACACCGACACGAGCGTCCCATGGCCGAACACCCGCCCGCACCGGAGAGCTTCCTCCCCCTCCATCCTGTGGACTTCCGTATCCTCCTTGTCCTGACGGAGAGAGACGCGCACGGCTACCGCATCGTCCAGGAGATCGAGTCGAGGGAGAACCGGCTCCCGGCACTGTACCCGGGGAACCTGTACCGGCGCGTCCGGGACCTGCGGTCGAAGGGCCTCCTGGAAGACGCGCCGGGCCCCGAGGACCCCGAAGTGGATTCAAGACGGAGGTATTTCAGGATCACGGAGCTGGGGCGGACGGTGGCCCGGACGGAGGCCCTCCGGCTGGGAGAGCTGCTGGCGGAGGCCCGTTCGATGGGGCTCCTTCCCGGCAAGCCTTGAGGAGCTGCCCGTGCGCCCACCACCTCCCCCAACTCGGTCCCAGCGGATCTACGCCAGGCTCCTAGCGCGAGTGGTCCCCACCGAGCTCCGAAACGAGTTCGGAGAGGAGATGGCTTATCACTTCGGCCGCCGGCTGGCCGGGGCCCGACGCCGACGGGATCGAGCCGCGGTCTGGTTCCGTGGGGTCTGGGACCTGCTGGGCACGGGGCTGAAGGAGAGATTGAAGACGAGACGGCGCCCGGGTCGGTTTCCGGTTCCCGGGGGACGCCCCCACCGGAGAGAAGGATCCATGAGCGCATTCTGGAAGGACATCCGCTACGCCCTCCGGGGGTTGGCCCACTCCCCATCCTTCACCCTGGTCTCGGTCCTCACCCTGGCCCTGGGAATCGGTGCCACCACCGTCGCTTTCACCCTGGTGAACGGGATCCTGCTCCGGCCCCTCCCCTTCCCCGAGCCCCACCGCCTGGTCTACCTCATGGAGGAGAGCGATGGAGGCCGGGAGCTCATGCTCTCCTACCCCAATTTCGACGACTGGCGCACCCATGCCACTTCCCTCCAGGACCTTGCCGCCGTCCAGTTTCCCTCCGAGGTCACCGTCCAGGGGGGCCAGGACCCCGCTCGAGCCCGAGTCCTCCAGGTGTCCCGGGAGTTCTTCCAGGTCCTGGACATCCAGCCTTTCCTGGGGAGGGTGATCCTCCCCCAGGAGAATCGGCCCGGCGGCGCTCGGGTGGCCGTGGTCAGCTACGAGTTCTGGGGCCGCGCTCTGGGTGGGAGGGAAGAGCTGGAGGATCTCACTCTCACCCTCCTCGGCAGGAGCTGGCAGGTGGTTGGGGTCATGCCCCCCGGTTTCCGGGTCTTGGAGGAGGCGGATCTATATCTTCCCATGGAGTTGAGCCCGGTCCAGATCCGAAGCGCCCACAACTACCGGGGGATCGGCCGGATCTCCTCCGGGGCCACCCTGGCCCGGGTCCGGGAGGAGATGAACGGTATCGCTGCCCGGATCAAGTCGGAGCTGGGGGACGAGACGGACGCCGACAGGGTGAGCATACGCCCCCTGAGGGATCAGATCGTGGGGGACGCCCAGCGGCCCCTTTTCCTCCTATTGGGGGCGGCGGGGCTTCTTCTACTCATCGCATGTACGAACCAGGCCAGCACGCTCCTGGCCCGGGCCAACCATCGCCGGCGGGAGATGGCCATCCGGACGGCGGTGGGGGCCGGACGGGGACGTCTTGTCCGTCAGCTTCTCTCCGAGAGTCTTCTCCTGGCTGGCCTCGGGGGAGGACTGGGATTGGCCCTCACATATGCCACCTTGCGGACGCTCAAGGCGCTGGGGCCAGACCTGGTCCCCCGCCTCGGCTCGGTGGAAGTCGCCTCCTCCGTTCTGGCCTTCGCCCTGGCCGGCACCTTGGCCACGGCGATCCTCTTCGGCCTGGCCCCGGCCCTCGGGAGCTCGAGGGACGTGGCCGGCGCCCTCCGGACCGGGCAGCAGGGCGGAGGACGACACCCGCGGAAAGCAGGCTGGGGCCTGTTAGTGGGGGGAGAGGTTGCCCTGGCGGTGGTGCTGGTAGTGGGTTCGGCCCTCCTGGTCCGGAGCCTCCGGGAGATTCTCACCCTGGACACGAATTTCAGGGCCGAGGGCGTTCTCACCCTGGAGATGGACGTGTCGGGCCAGGGCTTCGATGAGGTGGCGTCCAGGACCGGGTTCTTCCGGGACCTGGAGGCCGAGCTCGGCGCCCTTCCCGGCGTGGACGCCGTGGGGTTGATCTCCCGCCTCCCCACCGATCCCGGCACCTGGACCGGGCCGGTCCTTCGCTCTCCGGTCAGGGACCGGGAGAACCGGGAGGAGTGGGTGGCCATCGCCGGGTGGCGGGTCATCGGCGGAGCCTACTTCCGGGCCATGGGCATTCCCCTCCTGCAGGGTCGAACCTTCTCCCAAGAGGAGGACCGCCCCGACGGGACTCCCGTGGCCATCCTGAACCGGTCCCTGGCGGATCGGGCCTTTCCCGGGGAGGATCCCATCGGCAAACAGGTTCAGGCACTCTGGGACCGGGAGGGTCGGGACTTCACCGTAGTGGGGGTAGTCGCCGAGGCGAGGGACTGGCGGAGAGAAGTCGGGGGCCAACCAGAGCTCTACGTCTTCTGGCCACAGGCCATCTCCAGCACGGGATGGATGACGGCCGTCATCCACACCGAGGAAGACCCGGGGTCCCTGGCCGGCCCGTCCCGGGATCGGATCCGGGCTCTGGCGCCGGGGCTCCCACCCCGCATCGAAACCATGGAGGCCCGCCTGTCGGACAGCCTCAAAGAGCGGTCCTTTCTCCTCTCGGTCCTGGGGATCTTCGCCGCCCTCTCCATCCTTCTGGCCAGCGTGGGGATCTACGGAGTGGTGAGCTACTCCGTCTCCAGACGGACCCGGGAGATCGGGATCCGTCTCGCCCTGGGGGCCCCCCCGGGGTCCGTGCGGACCGGCGTCTTCACCCGAGCCCTCGCGGTGGTCGCGGCCGGGGCGGGGGTTGGCCTCCTGGTCGCATGGGCGCTGGGAGGCGTTATGGAGGGCCTTCTCTTCGGGGTGACGCCTCGGGATCCCCTGGCCATGGCCTCCGCCCCCCTGGTCCTCCTGGCCGTGGGGGCCCTGGCCATTCTGGTCCCGGTGTACCGGCATACTCGCGTTGACCCGGTGGTGACCATGAAGGCGGAGTAATTTCGGGGGCCGCCTCGAGCGTTACCTTTGAACGGAGGGGGGGTACGAGCCCCACTGACCACGAATCGCGCCCAGGAGAGCCGGCCATGTCTCAACGACCCGTTACGAGCCGCACCTCATTCCTCTCGGGCCTGACCCTGGTCCTGGGCGTGTTCGCAGCGTGTGACGGGGGCGGGGGCGGCACCGGTCCGGTTGACCTTGAGCGTCCCGTTGTGGACCGTCACGCGGCCATTCCTTCCGACGTGACGAAAGTCACCCCGGAGCAGGATCAGTCTCCCCCGATCCTCCACTCCCCGGACTTCCAGGAGCCTGTCCCCGTGCCGGTCATCAGCACCGCCGGGGCGGAGGACGCCCCCTTCATCCCGGCAGGCCGGGACGAGCTTTACTTCTACTTCGCAGCAGACGTTCGGGAGAGCCCGGCCATACAGATTCGGAACCCGGTCAACGGGATCTGGGTCTCGAAGCGGGAAGAGGGGGTCTGGCAGGAGCCTACGCTGGTCTGGCTCCAGAGGGTGGGGGATCTGGCCTTGAACGGATGCCCCTTTGTGGGGGGGGACGAGATGTTCTTCTGTACGGCCCGCGAGGGGTATTCCGGGCTGAACTGGTTCCGGGCCGCCTACGCCGAGGGGGAATGGGGGAACTGGGCCCTCTACCTCTTCGACCCGGCCATGGAGGTGGGAGAGCTCCATATTCACGAAGACGAGCTTTACTACGACTCCGAGCGGGCAGGGGGGAACGGGGGCACAGACATCTGGATGGCGACCCGTGATGGCGAGGGGTGGGCGAACCCCGTGAACGTCACGGCGGTGAACAGCACCGATTTCGACAGCCGCCCGTACGTCACGCCGGACGGAAACGAGCTCTGGATCACCCGATGGTATGAGGGATCCCCGGCCATATTCCGGTCCGAGAAGAGGGACGGAGCCTGGCAGACGCCAGAGCTCATCCTCTCCCGCTTCGCCGGAGAGCCCACCCTCGACGCCGAAGGGAATCTCTACTTCGTCCACCACTTCTTCCAGGACGGGGTGATGCTGGAGGCGGACATCTACGTGGCCTACCGGAAATAGCCGAAGGAAAAGGGAAGATTCAGCGGGGCACAGGCCCCGTCGCCGAAAATGGGAACCTGGTTCGGCTTGGCAGCGCCGAAGCCCTATTCCCCTCGCAGCACCTCAGCAGGATCCAGCCTCGCTGCACGGCGGGCCGGGAGGAGCACCGCGGTCAGGGAGATTATCACCATGACCGCCAGAGCCGCGCCGGCAACCGTCGGGTCCAGCGCGTCCACTCCGAACATGAGGCTCCGGACAACGCGAATCCCCACCCAGGCAGCCACGATTCCCACCAGCAGTCCCACAGAGGTGGGGAGCGCCACGGCCCGGAGGGCCGCACCCAGCACCGCGAGCCTCTCGGCCCCCAGGGCCATCCGGATTCCGAACTCCCTCCGGCGCTGGGCCGTGCCGAAGGCCACCACCCCGTAGATGCCCAGGGCCGCAAGTACCAGGGCCAGGGCGGTGAAAACCCATAGGAGACGGGAAAGGACCACCGGGCGCCAGTAGCTCCGGTAGAGAACCTCCTCCATGGAAAGGACGTTGTAGACGGGGGCGTCCGGGTCCACCGCCCGGATCGCGGACACCACGCTCTGGATCACCCCTCTCGGGTTCCCCTCGGTGCGGAGCACCAGGTTCTCTCGCCAGTAGGGAAGCTGCTGAAAGGGTTCGTAGACCCCCAGCTCCACCGGGCGCTCCGGCCCGAAGTGGCGGACGTCGGCCACCACCCCGACGACCTCCATCCACGGGTACTCCGACTCGGTTCTCCCGTACTTGATGCGTTTCCCCAGGGCCTGGCCGTCGGGCCAATAGCGCCGGGCGAAGCTCTCGTTCACGATGACCACCGGCGATGACCCCGGTGCCCCGTCGTCGGACCGGAAGTCCCGCCCCGCCAAAAGGCGGATCCTCATGGTCTCGAAGTAGCCGGGCTGGGCTTGCTTGTTGATGATCCAGGGCTCCTCCCCCGGAGGTGGGGCCTCGGTCCCCTCCACGTGGAAGAAGGTGCCCGCCGCGGCCCCGGCAATGGGGAGGTTCGAGATGACCGCAGCGCTCCTGACGCCCGGGGTGCCAGCCACTCGGTCCCGGATCTCGGCGAAGGCCAGGCGTTGCCGCACCTCGTCCTCCCGAAAACCGTCGGAGAGGGCGACCTGCATCGTCAGGACGTTCTCCGGGTCCAGACCAGGAGAGACCGCCTCCAGGGTCTCCAGGCTCCGGGCCATCATCCCCGCCCCCACCAGCACCGCCAGAGCCAGAGCGGTCTGGAGGGCCATGAGACCGCTCCGGAGCCCGAGCCCACCTC
This sequence comes from Gemmatimonadota bacterium, assembly GCA_050114895.1. GTDB lineage: Bacteria > Gemmatimonadota > Gemmatimonadetes > Longimicrobiales > Gaopeijiaceae > JASFRP01. The sequence continues at coordinate 3,597 of JASFRP010000025.1, read as the reverse complement.
GACGCCGGTGCGAGCCGGACCGGAAGGGGTCCCTGGCAGTGTTCGAGCCGGGCACGGATGTCCCCCGGCAAGCTCGGGGCACAGGTGCGTCGGCCCCCAGCCGGGTCCCCGACGAGCACGCCCCTTCCCCGCTTCCCCTCAGCGCCGCGAAGAGGTCCACCCGAGTCGTCTCCAGGGCAGGGGCAAGACCGAACAGGATCCCGACCGCCAGCGTCAGGAGGAGGAAGAGGCCCAGGACGGCGCCGTCCACGTCGAAGCGGAGGTAGTAGGGGAAATCCTCCGGGAGGAAGGAGAGATAGAGGTTCCGGCCCACCACCCCCAGGAGGAGCCCCAGGGCCCCGCCCGCCCCGGCCAGGAGGACGCTCTCCGTCAGGAGTTGCCGGAGAATCCGGGCCCGGCCGGCTCCCATGGCGGTCCGGACCACCATCTCCCGGGTCCGGGTGGTTCCCTGGGCCAGGAGGAGGTTCGCCACGTTGGCGGTGGCCAGGAGGAGGACGAAGAATGCCACCAGGAGGAAGAGGGTCACCGGGGTCTTCAGCCCCCAGAGGAAGTCCTCCTCCAGAGACCGGACGGCGATCTCCCGCTGCGCGTTGGATTCCGGGTAGGCCGCCCGCATGACGGCCGCCACCCGATCCATGTCCGCTCTGGCCGCTTCCAGCGTCACACCACCGGCCAGCCTTCCCAGCACCGCAGTGAGAACTCCCACCTGCGGCGTCGCGGCCGTTTTCATGGGGACCCAGAAGCGGGCCTCTTCGGGAAAGGCGAACCCCTCGGGCATGACCCCCACCACCGTGTAAGGGGAACCGTCCAGGATGACCGCGGTCCCCAGGACCTCCGGACCACCACCGTACCGCTCCTCCCAGAGGCGGTGGCTCAGGATCATGGTGGGGGGCGCCCCGGGCCCGTCGTCCTCCGGAACGAACCCACGACCCACGGCGGGCGTGACCCCCAGGATCCCGAAGAGATCGTGGGAGATCCGGGTCCCGTCCAGGATCTCGGGGCCCTCCTGCCCCGTCACGGTTCGCCGGACCCTGGAGTAGGCCCCGAGCCGGGAAACGGCCGTGGCGTTCTCACGCCACCCTTCCAGGTCCTCGTAAGTGGGGGAGGCACGGGTCATTCCGGGAGCGGTCTCGAAGAGGACAGCCAGGCGGTCCGCCTCCGGGAAGGGGAGAGGACGGAGTACGATGCCGAAGAAGAAGGAGAAGACCCCGGCAACGGCGCCGAGGCCGAGCCCCAGGCAGAGGACGACAACGGCCGAGGTACCCGGGTCCCGGAGGAGCCGGCGACCGGCGTGGCGGAGATCCCGGAGCAGGTCCTCCAGGGGCCGGGATGGCCGCGTCTCCCGGGTCTCTTCCGTGAACCGTTCCACCCCACCGAAGTCGATGAGGGCCTTCCGTCGGGCGTCGGCCGGCGTCATCCCTCCCCGGACGTTCTTTTCCGTCTCCAGCTCGATGTGGTGGCGGATCTCCTCGCTCAGCTCCTCGTCCCGCCGGTTGAGGTGGAGGAGGGACCGGATGCCGTTCGCGATTCTCAGCAGTGCGTCCATAGGGCACGGTTCTCTTTCTCGTTACCGGCCTCGGACCACCCCCGGGGCCAGGATCCTCCGCACCACCCTACTCGCTCCTCAACACCCTGGCCGGATCGAGCCCTGTGGCTCTCCGGGCAGGAAGGTAGGCAGCCGCGATGACGGCTCCGCTCAGGAGGAGCGCCGTCAACGACAGGACCGCCGGGTCCCAGGGATTCACCTCATAGAGGAGGCTTCTCATCACCCGGGTCAGGAGCAGAGACCCGCTCACCCCGAGGGCGAGGCCGAAAGCCGCCAGCCGGATTCCGCTGCGGAGGCTCAACCAGAGGACCTGATTCCCGGGTGCTCCCAACGCCACCCGAATCCCGATCTCGTGGATCCGGAGGCTCACCATGTAGGCCATGACCCCGTAGACCCCCACCAGAGCCAGGACGATGGCCAGCGCTGCGAAGAGCCCCAACAGCTCGACGGTGAACCGGCGCTGCCCGGTGGACTCCCGCAGAACCTGTGTCATGGGCCGGATGCCGTAGATGGCCTGATCCGGATCCACCCGGAGCCCAGCCTGTCGGACCGGCTCCACCAGCGCCGAGGGGTCCAGGGACGTCTTCACAACCAGGGAGAAGAAAGGCCAGGGGTCCCGCATGTACGACACGTAGACCTCGGGCCGGGGAGCCCGATCGAAGGAGAAGTGCCGGACGTTCCCGCTCACCCCCACGATCTCCATCCAGTCCTCTTCCCCCCCGAAGGTGACCCTGTGGCCCAGAGGACTGGTGTCCCCCCAGTGTTTCCGGGCAAAGGCCTGGCTCACCACGGCCACCCGGGGGCCTCCTTCTCCCTCGTCGTCGGCGGGTACAAGCCCACGACCTCCCAGAATGGGGATCCCCATGGTACGGAAATAGTCCGAGCTCACGACCTGGTACTCCGAGGCGAACTCCTCCCCCTCTGCGGGAACGATCCCCTCCACATCATAGCTCATGGTGGCAGCGCCCCCGGCAAAAGGAGCCCCCAGCGCCACACCCGCCGACGCCACCCCGGGAATCGCCCCCACCTCTGCCAGGAGATCTCGCACGAAGAGCGCCATGCTCTCCTCATCCGGATACCGGGCCTCGGGAAGGTTCATCCGGGCCACCAGGACACCCCGGGGGTCGAACCCCACTTCTTCCGAGCGGAGGCGCACGAGGCTCTTCATCAGAAGCCCGGCTCCCGAGAGGAGCACCACCGCCAGTGCCACCTCCGCCACCACCAGCGCCTCCCGGGTCCCGCGGGACCTCCCGGCCCCCACCACTCCCCGCCCCCCCGTCTTGATGGCGCCGGTGAGATCGGCTCGGGAGGCCTCCAGTGCCGGCATGACACCGAATAGGACCCCGGTGAGGAGGGCAGCCACGAGTGTAAAGAGGAGGACGCTCCCGTCCAGGGCGATCCCGTCCAGGCGGGGAATGTCCGCCGGCAGAAAGGTGAGGAGGTAGCCGAACCCCCAGCGGGCCAGGAACAGGCCGGCTCCCCCGGCCACGACCCCCAGGAGAAGGCTCTCCACCAGGAGCTGCCGGAAGAGGCGGCGACGGCTGGCTCCCAGAGAGGCCCTCACCGCCAGCTCCTGGACCCGGGTGGCAGACCGGGCCAGGAGGAGGTTGGCCACGTTGGCACAGGCGATGAGGAGAACGAGACCGACGGAGCCCAGCAGGAGGAGCAGTGCGGGCCGGACGTCTCCCACCAGGGACTCTGTGAGGGGAACCAGCTGGATCCGGTACTGACTCTCGTCCACCTCCTTGATCTCCGCCAGGTGCCGGGCCAGGAGATCCGTCTCCGTCTGGGCGGCCTCCAGGGACGTACCCGGCGCCAGGCGGGCCACCGCCGAGAAGTATCCCAGGCCCCGCACGCTGGCCAGGTCGTCCCCGATGTCCACCGGGGGTTCCGGCACACCGTCCCGGTAGCTCCGGACCCAGACCTCCGCGTCCGAGGGAAAGCGAAGGTCGGCGGGCGCCACCCCCAGGACGGTGTGGGGCTCGCCGTTCAGCGACAGGCTCCTCCCGACGATCCCCGGGTCCCCTCCGAAGCGGTTCTGCCAGAGCCGG
>JASFRP010000024.1:0-12452 GCA_050114895.1 Gemmatimonadota bacterium | reverse complement strand
GTTGGAACCCGTCAGCATCCATCTGGTCGCTGAGGAGGTCATGAATCTCTATCGGGGCGGTAAGGGTGCATTGGTCTTCAGCTGCGAAGTCCCGGCCGACGTCCCCGCCGTGCAGGCCAGGGAGGCCGAGCTCCGGGAGGTGCTGATCAACCTCCTGGAGAACTCCAGGGCCGCCATCCCTTCTCAGGGGCGCATCACGGTGGAGGCGGAGCGGAACGAGGGACGGGTCGAGCTCCGGGTCCGGGATGACGGAACGGGTATCGACCCGGATTTCCTTCCCCGGATCTTCGAACCTCACTTCTCCACCCGCTCCATGGGAACGGGTCTCGGGCTGGCCATCGTTCGACGCCTGGTGGAGTCCTGGGGAGGTAACGTTTCGGTCGAGAGCACGCCCGGGGAGGGTACCGTGATTCGAATCGTGGTATCCGTCTGGTCGGGGGAGGAAACCGCATCGGTGTCTCCCCGGGAGGAGGGAGAAGCGTGAGACTGAAGAGATGGCTCGCGAGTCGAGAATCCACGATCGCCGCTCGGTGGTATCAGGAGCTCATGGCCACTTCCCCGGGTCCAAGAGACGACGGCGCTACGCTTCTCAGGAGTGTGGTGGACCACCTGGTGTCCTTCATCCCGCCCTGTCTCGGCGGGCAGCGGGAACGGGGGCTGGAAGTCTGGCAGCAGGCCACCCACCTCTATGGCTCCCTGGCGGTCCGACGAGGCCGTGCCGCCGGCGAAGTGGTGGAGGAGCTTCAACTTCTCAGGAACGTGATCCTTCGTCTGTTTCTCGTGGACGCGCCTCCAGGATCGGCTCCTGAAGCCAACGCGGAGTTCATTCCTCCGCTCGAGCTCCTGGCGCTGAACCGTGTCCTGGATGTCGGTGTCGTCAGGGCCAGCATCGCGTACGTGGACGATCTGTTCTTTGCCCACCTCCAGGGGTCCGGTGTCCCCGGGGAGATCACGCAGGAGCTTGTGGAGGAGATGGAGCATCAGCTGCAGGGTTTCCGGAAAGACCTGGAGCTCTGAGACCCCTCGCCTGGAGGACCCATGGGATTGGATGAGGAGAGAACGGCCCCGGTGCAGCCCCTCGGGGACATGCCGAGCCAGGAGTTCCGGGCATACGGAGCGTGGGTGCTGGATTGGATCACCAGGTATCTGGAGGACCCCGACCGCCATCCGGTTCTCGCTCCTGTGAGCCCCGGGGAGATCAGGGCCAAGCTCCCGGCCGAGGCTCCCGAGGAGGGAGAGCCCATGGCGACCATCCTTCGGGATTACGAAGACCTGATCCTGCCTGGTATTACCCACTGGAACCATCCGGCCTTCTTTGCCTATTTCTCCATCACCGGCTCCGGGCCAGGCATTCTTGGAGAGATGCTCGCGTCGGCCCTCAATGTAAACGCCATGGTCTGGCGAAGCTCTCCGGCGGGCACCGAACTGGAGGAAGTCACCGCGGCGTGGCTCCGGGACCTTCTGGGGCTTCCGGACTGCTTCGAGGGGACCATCAATGATACGGCCTCTTCCTCGTCCCTCTACGCCCTGGCGGCCGCGCGTGAAGCCAAGCTCCCCCAGGCTTCATCGACGGGTCTGAGCGGCTGCCCCAGGGGACGTTTCTACGCCTCCGATCAGGCACACTCCTCCATCGACAAGGCCGCCATTACTCTGGGCTTCGGTCGTGAGGGCGTCCGAAGGGTGGACAGCGACGAGACCTTCAGGCTCAGACCCGACGCCCTGAGGAGGGCCATCGAGGAGGACGTGGAGGCGGGGGTCATGCCCCTGGGGGTCGTGGCCACCCTGGGAACCACCTCCACGACCAGTGTGGATCCGGTGCAGGAGGTTGCGTCCATCGCCCAGGAGTTCCGGCTCTGGCTGCACGTGGATGCTGCATACGGTGGGCCGGCGGCGATGGTCCCCGAACTCCGGCCCCTATTTTCCGGATGGGAGAAGGCCGATTCCATCGTGGTGAACCCGCACAAGTGGCTTTTCACCCCCATTGACTGCTCCGTCCTGTACGTGCGGGATCCTGAAAAGCTCAAGGCAGCCTTCAGTCTCACTCCGGACTACCTCAAGACCTCGGAAGAGGGAGTCGCCCGGAACCTCATGGATTACGGCGTGGCTCTGGGTCGGCGGTTCCGGGCCCTCAAGCTCTGGTTCGTGCTGCGGTATTTCGGTGCCGAGGGGATTCGGAAGAGGATCCTGCAGCACGTAGAAATGGCCAGGGAGCTCGCTGCGTGGGTGGACGTGGAGCCCGATTGGGAGAGGGTGGCTCCCGTGCCGTTCAGCACCGTGGTCTTCCGGTTCGCACCCGAGGGCTCGGCGGAGGAGGACCAGGACCGCTGGAACGCCGCCATCATGGACCGGGTGAACGCCACCGGGGAGGTCTTCCTTTCTCATACGGTCTTGAACGGGCGTTTCTGCCTGAGGATCGCTCTCGGGAACCTCAAGACCCGCTGGGCCCATCTGGAGAAGAGCTGGCAACTCCTCCGGGAGGCTGCCCGGGGCCTCGCCCCTTCTGCCCCGGGGGATTGACCGGCTGGGCCTCAACGACCTGTGAGCCGGGCGAGCCGCTCCTTCTCTGCAAGAAGACCCCCCCCCAGAGGCTGGCCTCTGGAGGGGGTGCGCATTCCCTGAGCGGGAAACCTTCACACCCGAGCTCGGACCCTCGGCTCAATCCAGCTCCCGCACCTCCCGCACCAGATCCTGCATGGATGGCTTCGCGCTCCCGAAGAACATCATGGTCTTGTCCATGTAGAAGAGCGGGTTGTCGATGCCGGCGAAACCCGGACTCAGACTCCGCTTCATCACGATGACGTTCCTGGCGTAGTCCACGTTCATGATGGGCATCCCGGCGATCACACTCTCGGGATTCCGGGCTTCGGGGTTCACCACGTCGTTGGCGCCCACGATGAGAGCCACGTCCGTGTCCTTGAACTGGTCGTTGATCTCTTCCTCGTCGTAGAGCTGGTCGTAAGGCACGTCGGCCTCGGCCAGGAGGACGTTCATGTGTCCGGGCATGCGTCCGGCTACGGGGTGAACTCCGAACTTCACGTCCACTCCCCGCTCCTCCAGGAGATCGGTGAGCTTCTTCAGATCGTGCTGGGCCTGGGCGACGGCCAGGCCGTACCCGGGGACGATGATGACGGACTGGGCGTAGCCGAGGATCATGGCAGCGCCCTCCGCATCCACGGACCGGGCAGTCTTGTCTCCCGCTCCGATGGCGGCGGCCGTGGCGCCCTCAGTCCCGAAGCCGCCGAAGACCACGTTGGCCAGGGACCGGTTCATGGCCTTGCACATGATGTTGGTGAGGATCAGCCCGGAGGCGCCCACGAGGGCTCCTGAGATGATCAGGATCATGTTGCCCAGGATGAATCCGGCCATGGAGGCCGCGAGCCCGGAGTAGGAGTTGAGGAGGGAGATGGCCACCGGCATGTCGGCACCGCCGATGGCGTTCACCAGGAGTACGCCCAGGAGGAGAGAAGCCCCGGTGAAGACCAGGAACAGCGTCATACCCGGATCCTGGACGACCATGTATGTCCCGGCTCCGAGGATGAAGACGAAGAGTACCACGTTCAGAAAGCGCAGAAAGTTGTTGGTCACCGGATTCCCGGTGATGTGCCCGGCCAGCTTCCCGTACGCCACCGCGCTTCCCGAGAAGGTCACAGCCCCGATGAGCATGGCGAGCATGATGGTGGAGCCTTCCCCCAGGGGAAGGGCACCGAGCTGCTGTAGATGCTCGAACTCTGCGCCGGCGACGAGGGCCGAAGCCCCGCCCCCGAAACCGTTGAATATGCCCACCATCTCGGGCATGGCCGTCATCTTCACTTTCCGGGCCGCCACGGCTCCGATGAGGGAGCCGATGATGATCCCGACGACGATCCACGTCCACTCCAGGACATGGACTTCCACGAGGGTCACCACGATGGCGATAAGCATGGCCACGGAGGCCATGAGGTTCCCCTTCCGGGCCGTCGCCGGGGAGGAGAGCTGCTTCAGGCCGGCGACGAAGAGGAAGGCCGAGAGCAGGTAGGCCAGATCCGCAAGGAAATTCACAGAAGGTTCCTCGTTCTTGTTTTCAGAGTCTCAGGATATCCGGAGAACATTCGCCGGACCTTATTTCTTCTTGAACATTTCCAGCATCCGGTCCGTCACCATGAATCCGCCCACCACGTTGATGGTGGCGAAGATGATGGCGACGAGGCCCAGGATGGCGACGATGGGTTCACTCGCCATGTCGGACCGGGCAGACACCACAAGCCCACCGATGATGGCGATGCCGGAGATGGCGTTCGCGCCGGACATGAGGGGCGTGTGGAGGGTCGGTGGAACCTTCGTGATGACCTCCTTCCCGGCGAGGGTCGCCAGGATGAAGACGTACAGGCCCACCAACATGATCGGCATACTGTCCATTCAGGAATCTCCCAGAGTGGAGGTTCGAAAAGTCGTCTGCTTCTTCAGCGTCGTCCTCAGCCCAACGCTTCTTTGGTGGGCCCGTGTCGAACTTCGTTCTGATAGGTCACGCAGACCCCGCTGATGACTTCGTTCTCCCAGTCCAACGTCAAGCTCTTGTCCTCCTTGTTCACCATCTCCATGAGGAAGGTGACCAGATTCTTGGAGAACATCATGCTGGCGTGGAAGGGCATGGTGGCGGCGAGATTCACCGGTCCGAGGATCTTCACCCCGTTGTGCTCCACGGTCTCTCCCGCCCTGGTGAGCTCGCAGTTTCCACCCGTTTCGGCGGCGAGGTCCACGATGGCGGAACCCGGCATCATGCCGTCCACCATCTCCCTGGTGATGAGGACGGGAGCCTTCCGTCCCGGGATCTGAGCCGTCGTGATGACGACGTCTTTGTTCCTCAGGGCGTTGGCGATGAGCTCCAGCTCCCGCTCGTGCTGATCCTCCGAGAGCTCCTTGGCGTACCCGCCCGCATCCTCCATGTCCCCGACGTCCAGCTCCAGGAATTTCGCACCGAGGCTCTCGCACTGTTCCTTCACTGCGGGCCGTACGTCGAAGGCCTCCATCAAGGCTCCGAGACGCCGGAATGTAGCCAGCACCTGGAGGCCGGCCACGCCGGCACCCAGGGTCAGCGTCTTGGCGGGGCGTACGGTTCCCGCGGCGGTGGTCAACATGGGCAGGAACTTCCCGATGGCATTGGCACCCAGCAGGACAGCCTTGTATCCGGCTACGGTAGCCTGGGAAGAGAGGATGTCCATGGACTGGGCCCGAGTGATCCGGGGCATGAGCTCCATGGCCATCATGGTTACACCCGCGTCCCGGAGTGATCTGACGATCTCCAGGTTGGAGGCGGGCTGGAAGGAGCTCACCAGGACCTGGCCACTGGCCAACACCCCGATTTCTTCCGCCGTTACAGGCTGGACCTTGAGGACGACGTCCGCGCCGGAGACTGCGGTGGCTGCGTCCGGGGCGATGGTGGCCCCCTCCGCTTCATAGGCGGCATCGGGGAACCCGGCCTTCAAACCGGCGTCCTTCTCCACCACCACCTCGATCTCCTTCTTCTTGAGAAACTTCACGCCGTCGGGAACGAGGCCAACGCGGCTCTCGTTTGACTTGGTTTCCCTCAGGACCGCAACCTTCATGCGTCGACTCCGGGTCGGGGAGTAAAGGGTTCAGCGTTTCAGGGGCGGGCGGTTAGCAATTTCCATGCCCACCCATCGGCCCAATACCGGGGCGTTTTGGCACCAATTCGGGCGCGCATGGAAACTAACACCCTCTGCATGGGTCGCAATGTCCCATGAGGTTCGGGTGAGCAGACCGCTTGCCAGCATTTCAGCTTTCGCTTCTGGTGGGTCCGTTACTCCCGTCCGTCTCTGAGGAGGTATTCCACGGCTTCGCCGAAGGTGGGGAACCGGAGGAACTCCTGGGAGACAGGGGGCACGTTGTCGTAATGCCACATCTCGTACGGCTCCACCAGGATCGCCCCGGCTCCGGCCTCCAGGGCAGGATTGATGTCGCTTCGGAAGCTGTTCCCGATCATCACGGCCCTCCCGGCGTCGGCGGTCCCGAAGTGCCTGAGGGCATCGAGAAAGGTCTCGCGGGTCTTCCGGTGTGTGATCCGGATCCGATCCTCAGAGAGGACCTGCGTAATTCCCGCGTCCCGAATCCGGCCCATCTGGTATTCGGGGTGTGACGCCTGGGAGAAGATCCCGGTGGGAAACCGGCCCGCCAGGCGCTGGAGTGCCTGCACGGCGCCCTCCATGACCTTCGGATGGCCCATGAAGTCCCTCCCCAGGGACCCACACTCGTCGGCGACGGCGGGGTCCGGTGTCCGTCCTTCCACCGCGCAGAGTCGAACGTAGGTGTCCCTGAAGGACGGCTCCAACCTGAAGGGCCCCATCCCGAAGAGGGCCAACAACTCCGGCTCCACCTCCTCGTGATGGATCCGGAAGCTGACATCCGGACTGAAACCCTCCCTCTCTAGCCGCTGAAAGAGGGCCTCTCTCGCCTGGTGGAATGCCGGGGCAGTCTCCACCAGGGTATCGTCGAAATCCACCAGGATCAGATCGGGCATTCTCTCCTCGCCACTCTTCACTCCGGGCCACCCCTTCGGGCCCTCCCCGCACGCGAATTCGGGGCCCGGAGCGTCATGGAATGGCCCGTGGCCATGGGTCATCATGAGGCGGAGAGCCCCGGCCGCCGGCCGCGGAACCCTCCGGAGAAGCTAATCAGGAGACCCGGTGAGGAGGAACGGATGCTGGCCCAGGTGACTTCGGCGGCCATCCACGGAGTGGAGAGCTACCTCGTGCGAGTAGAGGTCAACCTCGGCCCCGGGATCCCGTCCTTCTCCGTAGTGGGACTTGCGGAGGGGGCCGTTCGGGAGGGCAGGGAGCGAGTGTGGGCCGCGATCCAGAACTCGGGGTTCACGATCCCCCCGAGGAAGATTACCGTGAACCTGGCACCCGCGGACGTGAGAAAAGAGGGGAGTGCCTTCGACCTTCCCCTGGCCATCGGGCTTCTGGCCGGGCTGGACCAGCTGCCACGGGAGGGACTCCAGGCGATGGCCTTCGTGGGTGAGCTGGGGCTGGACGGCCTCCTTCGGCCTGTCAGAGGCGCCCTCGCCATCGCCGAAGCCTGCAGAAGGGCCGGAATCGACACCCTGGTCCTGCCCCGTGAAAACGCTCGAGAGGCAGCGGTAGTGGGGCAGGTGGAGGTCCTGGGAGCGGGCCACCTCCTGGCCGTCTTGAGGCATGTCAACGGCACCCGACCGCTGACGCCCACGGCCATCGACGCCTCCAGTTTGTTGGAGAAGAGTGGCGGATGCGCCGGGGACCTGAGCGAGGTGCGCGGACAGGGCCACGTCAAGCGCGCCCTGGAGGTCGCTGCCGCTGGAGGTCACAACGTCCTTCTTCTGGGTCCCCCGGGATCGGGGAAGACGATGCTGGCCAGAAGGCTTCCGGGAATTCTGCCGCCATTGAACCTGGAAGAAGCCATGGAGGCCACGCGGGTCCACTCCGTGGCGGGGCTTCTTCCTCCGGATGAACCCTTGCTGCGGGCTCGGCCATTCCGGGCACCGCACCATACGGTGAGTGACGCAGGGTTGGTGGGGGGAGGGAGGGTCCCCCGCCCCGGCGAAGCGAGCCTCGCCCACAACGGAGTGCTTTTCCTGGACGAGCTGCCGGAGTACAGGCGGAACGTCCTGGAAGCCCTTCGACAGCCCATGGAGGACGGCGAGGTCCTCCTGGCCCGAGCCCGGGTCTCGCTGCGCTTCCCGTGCCGGTTCGCCCTGGTGGCAGCCATGAACCCATGTCCTTGCGGTTTCTTCGGAGATGGATTGGACCGGTGCACCTGCGACCCCGCGCAGGTGGTGCGATACCTCGCCCGAGTTTCGGGGCCCCTCCTGGATCGGATCGATATCCACGTCCCCGTCGTCAGGGTTCCTTTTCAGGACATGAAGGATGACGGGCGCCGGGGTGAGAGCGACAGCGTACGGCACCGGGTCACCAGGGCTCGAAAGCTCCAGCAGGCACGATTCGGGGAAGACTCCACCATCCACTGCAACGGTCAGATGGGTCCAAGGGAGCTCAGGAGCTTCTGTCGTCCCACCCGGGAGGTGGCCGCGCTGCTTCAGAAGGCCATGAGCAGCCTCGCCCTGTCCGCCAGGGCCTACCATCGGATTCTGAAGGTGGCTCGGACCATCGCGGATCTGGAGGCAGCTCCCGAGGTGGCCCCTCGACACATCGGGGAGGCCATCCAGTACCGGAGCCTGGACAGGAAACGCCCCGTCTGAGGCTCGATCCGGATTATCCTCCCGGGCCATCTGGAGCCCCTCGTGTCCCGGCCCGGCTGCCGAGCAGGTGCCGGAGGACAGAAGGAAGGCGCCGGTGGAGGGGGGGGCCGGGCATCGTGGCGCTGGCTCCAGGCAATGACCAGATTGTCCCGGAGGCGAGCTCCGGAGGCATTCCGACTCCTTTTGCGACCGACGGCGGAGGGAAGGAATGGGAGAGGTTCCGACTGTTGGCCGCAGCCCCGATCCTGACCGGGGCCGGCGTTGGAGGGTGGTCCTGGGGCTGGGCGCCCTCTACTTCATCTGGGGCTCCACCTATCTGGCGATCCGAATCGCCATCGAGACCCTCCCCCCCTTCTTCATGGCCGGATCCAGGTTCCTCCTGGCCGGAGGAATCCTCTACGTGTGGGCGAAGGCTCGAGGGGCGGAAGGCCCAAACCTCAGGAGCTGGCGAACGGCAGTGATCTCAGGGGCCCTGATGCTCGCCTGCGGAAACGGGGCCGTGGTCTGGGCGGAACAGTTCGTGCCTTCGGGCATGGTCTCCCTGCTCGTCGCCACCGTCCCCCTCTGGATCGTACTGCTGGATTGGGGATGGGGTGGCGGTGCGCCGCCGGGCACCGGGGTGATCCTCGGGATCCTCTGGGGATTCCTCGGGGTGGCTATCCTGGTCACGGGGTCGGAGATCGGGCGGGGGGACCTCCAGGACCTTGCGGGAGGGGTCCTCGTTCTGGGTGGGGCCGTGGCATGGGCGGCAGGGTCGCTTGTTGCCCGGTACGGGGTCCGTCCCAACTCCGCGAGTCTGGGAAACGGCATGCAGATGCTCGCCGGAGGGGGGCTCCTGTTCCTCTGGGGGGTCCTCAGGGGCGAAGTCGGAACTTTCGAGACGGGATTCTTGTCCCTGCCATCGTTGCTGGCCTTCTTCTATCTCGTGATCTTCGGCTCCCTCCTGGGATTCTCCTCCTACATCTGGCTCTTGAGGAATACGACACCGGCTGTGGCATCCACCTACGCCTACGTGAACCCCGTGGTGGCGCTCCTCCTGGGATGGGCTCTTGCGGAAGAGCCCCTGTCCGCGCGGACGATCCTGGCCACCTTCGTAATCCTCTCGGCAGTGATGGTCATCACGACCCGCCGGTCGAAGGGTGGACCACCCACGCGCGCTGGGGGGTAGGATGGTCGACCATTCGACGCGGGACTCATTCGACGGAAGGGAGGGACTCGGACCCTGATGCTGGCTTCTCTGCTCCCAGCCCAGGTCGACTCGGGGGGCGTTTCCCCGCAGGACGCCGTAGTGGACTCGGTCCGGTGGAGCGTAACGGCTCTCATGGAGTGGGTTCAGGGGTTCACGGGCCTGACGTTCGAGGCTCAAGGCAAGATCTTCACCTCCATCGTGGCCCTCGTCTCCGTATACCTCCTCCGCCGCATCGTCATGCGGGTCGTCGACCGGAGGGTACACGACCCGAAGCTCCTCTATCAGTGGTCCAAGGGCTCCTCCCAGGTGTCCTTCATCGTGGCCTTCCTCCTGGTGGCCATGATCTGGTTGGAGGCCATTCAATCCCTGGGCACTTTTCTGGGTCTCCTCTCCGCCGGCATCGCCATTGCCCTGAAAGACCTGGTTGCCAGCCTCGCGGGCTGGGTGTTCATCCTCTGGCGCCGACCCTTTCAGCTGGGTGACCGGGTGCAGATCGGGGACAGAGCAGGGGACGTGGTGGATATCAGGATCTTCCAGTTCACTCTTCTGGAGATCGGCAACTGGGTAGCCGCGGATCAGAGCACGGGACGAATCATCCACATTCCCAATGCTCGTCTTCTCACCGAGACCCTGGCGAATTACACAGCCCAGTTCCAGTTCATCTGGAATGAGATGCCGGTCCTGGTCACCTTCGAAAGCAATTGGCAGAAGGCAAAGGAGATCCTACAGAGGATCGTGGAGGAGAAGGTCGGTGGCGCGGTCATGGATGCGGAGAAGGCCATCAAGACCGCCTCCAGGAAGTTCATGATCCACTTCCAGAAGCTCACTCCGAAGGTCTATACCTCCGTCGAAGACTCGGGCGTCCTCCTTACCCTTCGCTTCATCTGCCATGCCAGGGAGCGGCGAGGAAGGTCGGAGGAGATCTGGGAGGCGGTCCTGGACGCCTTCGCCATGGAGCCGGATATCGATTTCGCCTACCCCACCACGCGGATGTATCACAATCTCCTGGAGGGAAAAGGAGGGGCGAGGGCTCCCCTACCACCCGGACTCGGGGGTGTCGAGCCGCCTGGAGAAGGGGATCGGGCTTGAGGGACAAACACCATTACCTGGATTATGCCGCGACCTCTGCCGTGCGTCCCCCGGCGGTGGCGGAGGCCGTCCACACCTTCCTGGTGCAGGTCGGAGCCACCCCTGGGCGCGGGGGCCACCGCCTCGCCCAGGAGGCCGGCCGAATCGCCGTACGATGCCGCAAGGCTCTCGCGCGCATTCTCGGGCTGCCGGAAGACCCCTCCCGAGTCGTCTTCGCCTTGAATGCCACACAGGGCCTCAATGCCGCCCTGCACGGGGTCCTTCGCCCGTCGGACATCGCGGTGGTCACCGCCTATGATCACAATGCCGTGCTCCGACCCCTTCACCGGCTGGAGGTGGACCGCGGAGTGGTGGTCCGGAGGGTGGCGGGAGCCCCCGACGGCTCCGTTGACCTGGAGGAGGTCCGAAACGCGCTGGATGGTGCTCGCCTCCTCGTAGTAAACGCCGCATCCAACGTCCTGGGCACGTTGCTCCCCTTGAAGGAGATGGCGGCCCTGGCCCGGGAGGCGGGAGCCCTTGTCCTTGTGGACGCCGCGCAGTGGGCCGGCCATTTCCCCGGGAGGTTGGCTGAGGACGGGGCCGACATGGTGGCCTTCACCGGGCACAAAGGCCTCCTGGGGCCCCAGGGAGTGGGGGGGCTGTGGCTCCGGGACGGGATCGATCTCAGCCCATTCTATTCCGGTGGCACCGGGGGAAACTCCCTGGAGCTGGACATGCCCCGGCAGTATCCGGAGCGCATGGAGGCCGGATCGGGGAACGCGCCCGGAATGGCGGGGCTTCTGGCGGGAATCGAGTTCCTCGAGTCGAAGGGGGTGGAGGGACTCCACGAGAGGGAGATGGGGCTCAAGGGCGTGCTACGGGAGGGGCTGGCGTCCATACCGGGGATCCGGGTGCTCTCTCCCGCGGCCCCCGAGGGCGTGGGCATCGTCACCGTGATCTCTGACCGGGCTCACCCCTCCGAACTGGCCGAGAGACTTGACCGGGAGTGGGGGGTCATGGTCCGTTATGGCCTGAACTGCGCACCGGAGGTGCACAGGATGCTCGGAACGGAGAAGCAGGGCGCTGTCCGGTTTTCCCTGGGGTGGGCATCGACTCTCCAGGATGTAGAACAGGCGGTTCGGGGGGTGGATGCCATCACGGCCGCCCCAAGGGCACCGATCTCCTGAGCCAGAGGTTTCATGCGACTGTTCATCGCCATCAACATCCCGAAGAAGGAAAGGGACAGGATCTTTCGGGCCACCCGGCCCCTCCGAGAACAGGACTATCCGGTCCGGTGGGTGAAAGCCGATCTCTTTCACCTCACCCTGAAATTCCTCGGGGAAGTCCGGCCCAAGGAGCGTTCCACCATCGAAGGGGTTGTCGAGAACATCGCCGAAGGCACGGGAGCCTTTCCCATGGGGATCGGTGGCTTCGGCGCCTTCCCGACAATCCGACGCCCAAGAGTCCTGTGGCTCGGCGTGGAGCCCTCTCCAGCGTTGCGTTGCTTGAAGCAGGACCTGGAGTGGGGATTCTCGGAGCACGGTTTCGAAAGAGAGACGAGGGCCTTTCATCCACACTTCACCCTGGGGCGGTCCACCGCAGATTATGGAGCAGGATCATTCCGTGGCCTGGATTCCCTCTCGGCGAAGCTCTCCTACACGGGGGAGGTGAAGGTATGGAAGGTCGATCTGATGGAGAGCCATCTCTCGGCCTCGGGCCCCCGGTATGAGGTCCTCGCTTCCTTTCCCCTGAAGGGAAGCCAGGGACGCTGAACGTGGGAGGATGAACGATGGGATACCGCCGAAGCCTCCCTGGAAGAATCGTGTCTGTCATTCTGCTCTCCGCAGTGGTCTACACGGGTTGGCGATGGGGACCTTCGGCCTATCCGAGGGTGAAGGAGTGGGCAGGATTAGCACCTTCACCCCTTCCTGAAGGCCCCGCCCCCACCCAGGAGCTGGCCGATTC
>JASFRP010000023.1:0-12740 GCA_050114895.1 Gemmatimonadota bacterium | reverse complement strand
ACCGGATCCAGGTCGGGTCGGATGAGTCCTGCCCCCGGGGAGCGGCGTTTCACCTCCGCCATTACCCTCACCTCCCCTCCTCCTCGAAGGGCCCGGAGAAGGTCCCTGGGAGGTGGGGCATCCAGAACCCTCTTCCTCAGCTCCCCCTCTTCATGAAGGAGCGCCTGGACTTCCCGTCGCTTCGTCTCGACGATGCGATCCAGGATGCCACCAGCCGTACGGGGGCCTTGCGTTTCGGGCAACCTTCGGGTATCCTGTATTCGGTTCTTGTTCGGGTCTCTTCCGAGGGAGAGGAAACGATGCCCCTCACAAAGCGTCAGAAGGAAATCCTGGATTTCATCCACGGGTTCATCGAAGAGCAGGGCTACGCCCCGAGCTTCGAGGAGATCGCCAGGGCCTTCGGGTATTCCTCCCTGGCGACGGTGCATGAGCACCTGAGCAATCTGGAGCGAAAGGGCTACATCCGGAAGGCCTACAACGAGAGTCGCTCCATCGAGATGGTTCCCGAGGAGGATAGCATCACGGCCCTGGAGCTGCCGCTCCTGGGGGCCGTGGCGGCGGGGCTCCCCATCGAGGCCATCCAGGGTCAGGAGTCTCTCTCCGTTCCCACGGACATGGTGCGCCCTGGACGGGACAACTTCGTCCTCCGGGTGGAGGGGGACTCCATGATCGACGAGCAGATCCGGGATGGCGATTACATCGTGGTGACGGCTCAGCCCACGGCTTCCGATGGCGAAGTCGTGGTAGCCCTGGTGGGAGGGGAATCCGCCACGGTAAAGAAGCTCTTCAGGGAGCCGGGGAATCGCATACGCCTCCAACCGGCCAACCCGGCCATGGAGCCTATCATCCTGGATGCAGGGGAGGTGGCCGTCCAGGGCGTCGTGGTGGGCTTGATCAGGAGATTCTGATGCGGAAAGGGACGAGATGAGGACGCCGGAGGGACGTCGGACGGGGACCGGATCGAGGAAGACATTCGTCGTGGGGAGGTCGACCACCCGCGGCACGGAGTTGGTGGTGGCGGAGAGTCTCCACACCCCCGCCCCGATTCCCGGCCCCTGGACCCTCAGGGCGCTGGTGCGGCCCTCGGATGTCCGGCTCGACGCCGGATCTCCTCATTCCATCTTTCACTGACCGGCGGCGTTCGACGCTTCCCGCAGCGCCTCCAGCTTCCCGAACCCGGCGCCCGAATCCAGAGTCTCCCTGGCGGTTTCCAGTCCCTCCGGGAGAGATTTCGCTTTCCCCGCCACGTAGATTGCCCCCGCCGCGTTGAGGAGGACTGCCGCCCTGGCTCCGGCCCGGTCGTCTCCCCTCAGCACCCGTTGGATGATAAGAGCGTTCTCCTGAGGGCTTCCTCCTGCCAGATCCGCGGGTGAGACGGAAGAAAACCCAAGCTGCCCCGGCGTAAGCATCCCTTCCTGAATGGCACCATCCTCCCGGAGCTCGGCGACCTGGGTGGGGCCCAGGGGACTGAATTCGTCCATTCCGGGAGAGCCGTGGACCACGAGGGCCCTCTTGTGTCCCAGCTCCCGCAGGGCCTCCACGATGAGCCATAGGATTCCCGGCTCAGCCACGCCCACCATCTGCCGTTTTGCCCCTGCCGGATTGGTCAGGGGCCCCAGGAGGTTCATGATCGTGGTGATCCCCAACTCCCTTCGCACTGCGGCCACATGCCGCATCGCGGGGTGCAGAAGGGGCGCGAACATGAAGACGATCCCCACCTCCCTCAGGACCTGGCCCATCGCCTCCGGACTGAGCTCGATCTTGACGCCCAGCGCCTCCAGCACGTCGGCGCTCCCGCTCCTGGACGTGAAGGACCGGTTCCCGTGTTTCGCGATGCGACACCCGGCCCCCGCCGCCACCAGCGAAGCGGCGGTGGAGATGTTGAAGGTGGTGAGGGTACCCCCTCCGGTACCGCAGGTATCCGTCAACTCCTCCGGTTCCGCGGCCGGGACGGGCACCATGGCGCGCCTCAGGGCCCGAACGCCTCCCGCCACCTCACCCGGCAGGATTCCCCGGGTGCGCATCCCCATGAGGAGGGCCCCGACCTGCACCGGCGAAGCCTCGCCGGAGATGATGGTCGTGAAGGCGGCCTCGGCGTCCTCCGCCGAGAGGGCCTGTCCAAGAGCGACCTCCTCGATGTACGGTCGGAGCTCGGCCCTGCTTCCTCGTTCCATCTCCTTCATCACCATTCTCGACGTTCCTGGCTCGGGGACGCACGCCCGTGCAGCCCTGGATCCGCACTCGCACGCCCAAGGGAAACGGCGTAAGGGTAATCGAATCGGTCGGTGCCGGGCCAGTCTTTCTTGACGTTCCCCCTCACCTCTCTACCTTGTCCGGCGTGAATGCCGACGATGACCGCCGCTTTCGCCTGACCGTCCATTACGACGGGTCCTATTTCATGGGTTGGCAGCTCCAACCCAGGGTTCGGACGGTCCAGAGTGAAATGGAGGCCGCCCTGAAGAGGATCACCGGCAGGCATTTCACCGTGACGGGCGCCGGGAGGACCGACAGCGGAGTCCACGCTACGGGCCAGGTGGCCGCCGTCACCCTTCCACCCCGGTGGGATACGGCGGAGCTCCACCGTGCCCTGAACGCCCTTCTCCCCTCCGATATCTGGGTCGAGAGGGTGGAGCGGGTCCCTGACCACTTTCACCCCCGCTACCACGCCCTGGCCCGAAGCTACCGCTACCAGGTCGGGTTGGTTCCCGGGTCGGCTTCCCCCTTCCACCGGCCCTGGTGCTGGTCGCTGGGCCGTCCAGTGGACCTCGGGCTGCTTCGACAGGCGGCTTCCCACCTCCCGGGAAAGCACTCGTTCAGGGCCTTCTCGAAATCCGGGCAGGAGCACAGGGGGGAGATATGCTCGGTGTCCGAAGCCACCTGGGGGGCCTGGGAGGAGGTGGGGGTGGCATTCCAGATCACCGCCAACAGGTTCTTGCACCACATGGTGCGGTATCTGGTGGGCACGATGGTGGACGTCGCCTTGCGGCGACGGTCCCTGGAGGAGCTCGAGGAGCTCCTCTCCGCCCCGGAAACGCCGCTGGTCACCTCTCCGCCGGCTCCGCCGGAGGGCCTCTTTCTTGTGGGAGTCCACTACCCGGATCCCCTGCCGGAGCTGGACGCGGATTACCCGGCACGAGATTCTGCGCTAAATTAAGATTTTCCCTTGGACCTCTTTGGATTGAAATCATGAAGATCTTCCTGGACACCGCAGACCTCAAGGAAATTCGCAGGGCCGCCGAGGCCGGACTCATCGACGGGGTCACGACGAACCCCTCCCTCCTGGCAAAGAGTGCCGGGGGGCGGGATGCCAAGGATATCTTCAAGGAGATCGCCGAGATCGTCGACGGTCCGGTGAGCGCCGAGGTCGTGGGGCTGGACGCGGAGACCATGATCTCCGAGGGAAAACGGCTGGCCGCCCTCCACCCCAACATCGTCATCAAAGTCCCCCTGACGGAAGATGGGCTGAAGGCGTGTCGAAGGCTCCGGATGGACGGCATCGGGGTGAACGTCACCCTTTGCTTTTCCCCCCTCCAGGCCCTCCTGGCGGCCAAGGCGGGCGCGACCTTCATCTCCCCCTTCGTGGGACGGCTGGACGACATCGCACACGATGGAATGGACCTGATCTCCCAGATCCGTCAGATCTACGACAATTACGGGATGGAGACGGAGATCCTGGTGGCCTCCGTCCGGCACCCCCTGCATGTGGTGGAGTCGGCCATGCTCGGGGCCGACTGTGCCACGATCCCCCCGAAGGTCCTGTGGCAATTGGCCAAACACCCCCTGACGGATCGAGGGATCGAAGCGTTCCTCAAGGACTGGGACACCATGGGGCAGGAGCTGTAGGAGGAAGAGATGGATCGTCGGGACATGTGCTTCACGGCATCGGTGGCACTCCTTCTCCTGGCGGGGTGTGGACGCGGCGAGGCAGGCGGGCGGCCCGACACCATCCTGGCTCAGGAAGTGGGCGCCCAGCTTCGCGAGACCGCCGAAGCGACGTCGGCCGCCGCGGCTCCTGCCTTGGCGTTACAGGGAACGGCGTCCGAAGCCGGGGCCCAGGAAGTGGACGCGAGCCGGACCACGGCCCTGGTGAGGGCGGCGGAGCGTGTCTCCCCCTCCGTCGTGAGCGTGAACACCCTCCGGGAGCAACAGGTGAGACCCAGGAGCTTCTGGGACCAGTTCTTCCTGCCTCCGGGGGCCTCGCGACGGTCCACCGGGTACGGATCCGGTATCATCTTCCACGAGGCAGGCTACATCCTCACCAACGACCACGTCATCAGGGAGGCGGAGGAGATCCGGGTGACCCTCCCGGACGGGCGAGATTTCCCGGCCGAGCTCGTGGGATCCGACGGGATGACGGACGTGGCGGTCCTTCAGGTCCAGGGAGAGGACCTGCCCGTGGCCCCCCTGGGCACTTCCCAGGGGCTCATGATCGGTGAGTGGACCATCGCCATCGGAAACCCCTTCGCTTACCTGCTGTCCAACTCCGAGCCCACCGTCACGGCAGGGGTGGTGAGCGCAGTGGGCCGGCACATCATCCCACAGGACCAGGACCAGGACCAGGGATTCTACCTGGGAATGATCCAGACGGATGCCTCCATCAACCCCGGGAACTCCGGGGGCCCACTGGTCAACGCCCTGGGAGAGGTCATCGGCCTGAACACCAGCATCTTCTCCCGGAGTGGTGGGAGCGAGGGGCTCGGTTTCGCCATCCCCATCGACCGGGTCCTGAGAGTGGCGGCGGACATCATGCAGTTCGGGGAGGTTCGCCGGGCGTGGACCGGAGTGGACGTGGAGGCTGTAGCCGCCGACGTCTGGGGACGCACCCGGGGAGTGCAGGTGGCCTCCGTGGCCCCCGGGTCCCCAGCCGCCGAAGCGGGCCTTTCCAAAGGTGACCGTCTCCTGGAGGCCAACGACAGGGCCCTCGGGACCCCCCTGGACTTCGAGGCCGTGCTGCTGGACCTGAGAGCGGGGGATCCCGTCCGGATCAGAGTGGACGGGCGAAGCCAGCCCGTGACTCTGGTTACGGAGACCCTCCCCACCGCCCGGGCTCACCGGGTCGAGGTCCTGGAAGACCTCGAGGTGATCTCGGTCACTCCCGAGGTCAGGGCGGAGCAGGGGATCAGCAGTGAATCCGGCGCGCTCATCACGGGCATTTCCCAGGCACTTTCACAGAGCCTCGGGCTCCGGGAAGGAGATGTCCTGCTGGGTATCAACAACACCCGGATCAACACGGCGGAAGAGGCGGCGGAGGCCATTCGGAACCTCCAGCGGGGGGTCCGGGTGAGGATCTTCTTCGAACGAAACGGGGCCATCAGCTACCTGGACTTCTACACCCGGAGGTAGGAGGGCGCCGCCCGCAACCTGCCAAGGAACGGAAACGTGAGCGATAACGCCGGCCTCGACCGTTACACCCACCCCCTCGCGGACCGTTACGCCTCCCGGGAGATGCAGCGGGTCTTCAGCCCGGGGCATCGGTTCGGGACCTGGCGCCGCCTCTGGCTGGCTCTGGCCGAGAGCGAGCAGGCCCTGGGCCTTCCCATCCCCGACGAAGCCCTGGAGCAGATGCGGGCGAGGCTGGACGAGCTGGACCTGGAGAAGGCGGCCGAATATGAGAGGCGTTTTCGACACGACGTCATGGCCCACGTCCACCTCTTCGGCGAGATCGCACCGGCGGCGAAGGGGATCATCCACCTGGGGGCCACCAGCGCCTTCGTAGGGGACAACACGGACCTCATCCAACATCGGGAAGCCCTCACGCTCATCCGGAACCGCCTGCTCCGGTGTGTGGGGGCCCTGGCCTCCTTCGCCCGGGAGCACCGGGCCTTGCCGACGCTGGCCTACACCCACTTCCAGCCGGCTCAGCCCACCACGGTGGGCAAGCGGGCCACCCTCTGGATCCAGGACTTTCTCCTGGATCTGGAGGAGGTGGAGTTTCGCCTGGAGACCCTCCGGTTTCGAGGAGTTCGGGGGACCACGGGCACCCAGGCATCCTTCCTGGACCTCTTCGAGGGGGACCACGCAAAGGTGGAGCAACTCGGGGCCACGGTGGCGGAAAAGATGGGGTTCCCCCGGTCATTTGGCGTCACGGGCCAAACCTACCCTCGGAAAGTCGACCAGGCGCTCCTGGCAACGCTGGCAGGGGTGGCGGCGTCGGCCTCCAAGATGGGCAACGATCTCCGTCTATTGGCCCACCTCAGGGAGGTGGAGGAACCCTTCGAAAAGGAGCAGATCGGCTCCTCCGCCATGCCGTACAAACGAAACCCCATGCGAGCGGAGCGGATCTGCGCCCTGAGCCGGCACGTCATCACCCTGGCCCAGGACCCTGCCTTCATGGCGGCCACCCAGTGGCTGGAGCGGACGCTGGACGACTCCGCAAACCGGAGAGTCTCGGTGCCGGACGCGTATCTCTCCATGGACGGGATCCTGGTCCTGGTGGAGAACGTGGCAAGAGGGCTGGTGGTGAACCCCATAGTCATTCGGAGGAACCTGGAGGAGCATCTCCAGTTCATGGCCACGGAGACGATCCTGATGCTGGCCGTCCAGAAGGGTGGCGACCGGCAGCTCCTCCACGAGCGGATCCGCCGGCACTCCATGGACGCCGCTCAGCGGATGAAGGACGAAGGAACCAGAGCCGACCTTCTGGAGAGGATCTCCCAGGACGAGGTCATCGGCATGTCCCTGGAGGAGCTCCAGGAGCTCGTGGATCCGATAAGGTTCGTGGGGCGCGCCCCGCAGCAGGTGGACCGCTTCCTGGAGGAATGGGTAGACCCCATCGTCCAGCGGTATTCCTCAGAGTCGAACCAAGCCCTTGGAGAGCCCGATGTCCGCGTTTGACCCCCCGTCCGGGGCCACAGAACCCGCCCTGCACCAGAGCGACCTTCCCCTCCCCCTCCTGAGCAAGGGAAAGGTCAGGGACGTCTACGAAGCCGGTCCCGACATGCTCCTGATGGTGGCCAGCGATCGGGTGAGCGCCTTCGATGTGGTCCTCCCCCAGCCGGTGCCACGAAAGGGGGAGGTGCTGACCCAGATCACGGCCTGGTGGCTCTCCCGGCTCCAGGATGGGGTGGATCACCATCTCATCTCTGTGATTCCCGAGGAGATCGAAGAGCGAGTCCCCGAGCTCCAGGGGACCCGGGATCAGTGGGCACGACGATCCATGCTGGTGCGGCGTGCAGAGCCGATCCTCGTGGAGTGCGTCGTGCGGGGCTACATCACGGGATCCGCCTGGAAGGAGTACAGGAGCGAGGGCACGCTGGCCGGCGAGCCCCTCCCGGAGGGACTCCTCGAGAGTGGCCGGCTGGAACCCCCCATCTTTTCACCCGCTACGAAGGCCCAGGAAGGGGATCACGACGAGAACATCACCTTCGGGGCAGTGGGGGAGCTCCTGGGCTCCGATCTGGCCCATCGTCTCCGGCACCTGGCCCTGGAGATCTACAGTCTCGGAGCCAGGACGGCGAGGGAGAGGGGAATCATACTGGCGGACACCAAGTTCGAGTTCGGGAGGGACGCCGAGGGGCGGATCCTCCTCATCGACGAGGTCCTCACACCCGACTCCTCCCGCTTCTGGCCCCGGGAACACTACCAGGTAGGGCGGGGCCAGCCCTCCCTGGACAAACAGCCGATCCGGGACTACCTGGACGCGCTCCCGGACTGGGACAAGAAGCCGCCTCCGCCGGACCTCCCACCGGAGGTGATCCGGGCCACCACCGAGCGATACCGGGAGATCTTCCGGCGCTTGACCGGGAGAGAGTTGGCGGAGTACACACCGCCCCGGTTCGGGTGAGGGGACCCCGCCCCATGCGAATCGCCCCCGAAGGGTGGCCTTTCTTCTTTATCGGTCTGACCGCGACGGTTCTTTTCGGCCTATCGGCAGCGTCCCAGGGCGCGACGCTGGGCCCAACCGGAAGGGGTCTCCTCACCTGGATGGCCCTCCTGGCCGGGGTCCTGACGCTCTTCACACTCTTCTTCTTCCGGAGCCCAACTCCGGCCACTCCAGCGGGGGAGGACCTGGTTCTTGCCCCGGGAGAGGGAAGGGTGATCCAGATCGTCCAGACGGTCGAGCCGGTCTATCTTCAGGGGCCTGCCACGCGCATCTCCATCTTCCTCAGCGTCTTCAACGTCCACGTGCAGCGGGCGCCCCTGACGGGACGTGTGGGATATCGGGACTACCACCCGGGGAAGTACCTGGCGGCCTGGAATTCCAAGGCCAGTGAGGAGAATGAACGGGCCTCCATCGGCGTCCAGAGGGGAGACGGGCGGGTGCTCGTCCGGCAGATCGCCGGCCTTGTGGCACGAAGGGTGGTCACCGACCCCGACGAGGGAGACCCGGTGACCCGAGGAGAGCGGATCGGCATCATCCGGTTCGGGTCTCGGGTGGATCTCTTCATCCCGCCCGAGTGGGAGGTAACCTGCCTGGAGGGGGACCGAGTGAAGGTGGGGGAGAGCGTGGTGGCTCGAATCCCGCCCCGGGTGGGACAGGACCCCGGATGAGGCGACCCGTGGGAGACCCTTGCCAGGGAGCCGGTCCATGACGGACTCGAAAAGGAAGCAGAGCCCTCCCCGGAGGCGCCCGCCCCTTCAGCGTGGCATCATCATCCTTCCTTCGGCCTTTACCCTGGGAAACCTCTTCTTCGGGATCTACGCGCTGGTGTCTGCGGCTCAGGGAGACCTCATCTGGGCGGCCTGGTACATCGTCTTCGCCTCGATCCTGGACTTCGCCGACGGCAGAGTGGCCCGGTTCACCCGGACGGGCTCCAACTTCGGCGCGGAGTTGGATTCCCTGGTAGACGCCATCTCATTCGGTGTAGCCCCGGGGTTCATCATCTATCAGCAGTTCCTCACCGAGACGGCCTGGGGTTGGATCCTGGCCTACGTCTATATCTCAGCCATCGTGGTGCGACTGGCCCGGTTCAACGTGGAGCAGGGGGGAGAGGCCAAGACGCATTTTCACGGGCTCCCCTCCCCCACCGCCGGTGTGATCCTTGCGAGCTTCTTTCCCTTCAGCCAGACATCCTTCTTCCAGACGCAGCTCGCGGACATGCCCTGGGCCACCATCATCGGCGTGATGACGGTCATCATCTCCGTTCTCATGGTGAGCAACGTCCCCTACCCCATCATCCCACGCCTGGGGTTCAAGACCCCGAGGAACACCATCGGGACGGCGTGGGTCCTGGGGGGCCTCGCCCTGGCCGTCACCGTTCCCCGCTACTACTTCTTCCCGGCCACCGTCCTCTACACCGCCTTCGGCCTCGTCAAGGCGATCCTCCTGGGCTTCATCGACCGCCTTCCCGAAAAGGACCCTCTCCTGGATGAGGATGACGAGGACCTGGAGGTGGACGACAGCGGCCTGGAGGTTCGTGCGGTGGATTACCGGGAGGTGGCGCCGGTTCGGTTCCGGAGGAAGGCGCGGGGCCGATCGAAAGAGACGGACCCACCGGGGGAGGGACCGAAGAGACGCGGGAAGCCGGACGGAACACAAGAACCCCGGCCTTGAGCCCGGGGCTGAACCGTATTCGAGGAAGGAACCGCGGAGCCGTGTGGAAAAAGGCGGGAACAATCCGAGTGCAGGAGATCGACGAAGCCCCCCGGGACGAGTGCGGAGTGGTGGGGATCACAGGGGTAGAACGGGCCTCGGAGCTGGCCTTCCTCTGCCTGTACGCCCTCCAGCACCGGGGGCAGGAATCGGCGGGGATCTGCGCCATCGACGGAGGAGTCGCCCGGCTGCACAAGCGGTTGGGACTGGCGGCGGAGATCTTCGATGCCGCCACGCTGGAGGGGCTTCCCGGCAGTGCGGCGCTGGGGCACGTCCGGTACTCCACGGCGGGGGGCGGCCAGCTGGCCAACGCCCAGCCCATCATGGTTCGGTACGCCGAAGGGGATCTGGCCATCGCCCACAACGGGAACTTGACCAACGCCCACGACGTCCGGAATCGCCTGGTGCAGGAGGGGGCCATCTTCCAGACGGACTCGGACTCCGAGGTGATCATCCACCTCATTGCCCGTTCCCGCCGTGAGACCATCGAGGGACAGATCGACGACGCCCTCACGTACCTGGAGGGGGCCTTCTCCCTCATCATCTCTGTGGGGGATGCGCTCTTCGCAGTCCGGGATCCCCGGGGATTCCGCCCCCTGGTGCTGGGTCGGAAGGAGGGCGGCTTCGTGGTGGCCAGCGAAACCTGTGCCCTGGACATCATCGGAGCCGAGCACATCCGGGACGTATATCCCGGGGAGGTGCTGAAGCTCCAGGGGGGTGAGATGACGCCCCTCCGGAACCTTCAACCCGCCTTTCAGCAGGCCCCCTGCATCTTCGAGCTCGTCTACTTCGCCCGCCCCGATTCGAAGGTCTTCGGAGTGAGCGTGGACCGGTCCCGGAGGGCCTTCGGCCGCCAGTTGGCCCGGGAGCACCCGGTGGAAGCCGATGCCGTCCTGGCCGTCCCGGACAGCGCCAACTCCGCCGCCCTGGGCTTCTCCGAGGAAAGCAGGATCCCGTTCGAGCTGGGCCTCCTGAGAAACCACTACGTCGGCCGCACCTTCATCCGACCCTCCCAGGCGGATCGGGACTTCAGCGCCCGGGTGAAGTACGCTCCTGTGCGGGAAGCCCTGGTGGGCAAGCGGATCGTGGTCGTGGACGACTCCCTGGTCCGGGGCACCACTTCCGGGAGCCTGGTGAACATCATACGGGAAGCCGGGGCGGCGGAAGTCCACCTGCGCATCGCCAGCCCGCCGGTACGATTCCCCTGCTACTACGGCATCGACATGCCCACCCGGGAGGAGCTCATGGCCTCTCGCTTCTCCGTGGAGGAGATTCAGAGTGAGCTGGGTGTGGACTCCCTGGGGTATCTCTCGCTGGAAGGGATGGAGGAGGCGGTAGCCGAGGCCGGCCCCTTCTGCAACGCCTGCTTTTCCGGGGACTATTCCGCTCCCCTGGTGGACATCGACCGCGGCCTCCTGAATCCGGGTGACGCCCGGTGTTGCTGATCCATCCACCTCCTGCCACCGCGATCCGTGTCGCGTGAGGTTACCCGGGAAAGGCTGAGAGCCCTCCCCAAGGCCGAGCTGCACGTCCACCTGGACGGGAGCCTCCGGCCCGCCACCATGATGGAGCTGGCACGCCGGGGAGGGATCGCCCTTCCCGCCTCCGACCCCGACGGCCTGGCCCGGGCCATGCGGGCCCAGGATTCCAGGAGCCTGGTGGAGTACCTGGAGAAGTTCGCCATCACCCTCCCCCTGCTGCAGAGGCAGGAGGCGCTGGAACGGACGGCCTACGAGCTGGGGGAGGACGCGGCGGCGGAGAACATCCGCTACCTGGAGGTCCGCTACTCCCCCATCCTCCATACCCAGGGGGGGATGTCCCTGGAGGAGGCCGTGGAGGCCCCCCTCCGGGGGCTGGCGGCGGCGGAGCACACCTTCGGCATCCGCACCGGCCTCATCATCTGTGGGCTGCGGCACCTGGACGCCTCCTCCTCCCTGGAGCTGGCGGAGCTGGCCGTGGCCTACAGGGATCAGGGGGTCGTGGCCTTCGACCTGGCCGGCAGGGAAGCTGGAAACCCGGCCCGGACGCACCGGGAGGCCTTTCATTACGCCGCAGACCACAACCTGGCCATCACCATCCACGCCGGGGAAGCGGACGGGGCCGGGAGCATCGCGCAGGCCATTCACGAGTGCCACGCCCGGCGGATCGGCCACGGCACACGGCTCCTGGAAGACCCGGCGCTGGAAGCGTATGTGAACGACTTCCGCATCCCCCTGGAGGTGTGTCTCACGTCGAACGTCCAGACCCGGGTGGCTTCCTCCTACCGGGAGCACCCGTTCCGCAGGTACTTCGACGCCGGCCTGGTGGTCACCCTGAACACCGACAACCGGCTGGTGTCCGGCACCACCCTCACGGAGGAGTACTGGCTGGCCCACCAGCACCTGGGCCTGGGATGGGAGGAGTTGAAGGAGGTGGCTCTCCTGGGATTCCAGGCCGCCTTCCTCCCCTACGAGGCGAAGGTGAACCTGCTGGAGGAGGTGGAGGAGGAGATTCGCGGATTCGAGGAGGTCTAGCGCGGCCTCCCCATTCCCGACACCCAAGCGAGCGAGAAAAGCGAACCCCCCCACCCGGCGAGCCGGGTGGGGGGGTTCTTCTCCCGACAGAGCGGGAGGTTAGGGATTCATCGACTTAGCTGCCGTCGATGACGGTGATGAAGCCGTTGCCCACCGTGTCCAGGAGAGCAGTGCCGTTGGAGTACTTCAGCCCCATCACGTGGATATAGATGTTGGTTCCGTCCGCGAACTTCGCGACATCGTCGGAGGTCAGGGTGTAGGTCCAGGTGTAGTACCGGTTCCCACCCACTCCCTCGTCGGTGATGGCGGCGGAAGTCGCATTCAGAATGTCCACGATGTAGAAGTTGTCACCATCGCTGATGGTGCCGCTCGAATCGTCGTCCGTGGACAGGTAGATGTAGAGCTCACCCGTAGCGAACGGGTTGGCGAAGGAGCCTGCGGGACCCTGGGCGACGATCTCGAGATCGATCTCGGTCTCGTCGACCTCGGTGTCACATTCCACCAGGCCCTGACCGTTGCAGAGGTTCACTGCTGCGTCGGGCATCGTCACCCCAAAGGCCGCGATATCTGCCCCAGAGAAGTCCCCGGGGGTGTCCGAGAAGCTGGTGGCGAGGATGTTGTTAGAGGAGATGCCAGAGACGTTCCCGGCCAGGTCCGTATGGATGGCCCTGACGGCATCGTAGCGGGCCGCCGCG
>JASFRP010000022.1:0-12808 GCA_050114895.1 Gemmatimonadota bacterium | reverse complement strand
CGGCGGGCTTCCCAACGCCGAGGGTGTGGTGCAGTTGGACGCCTGCTGCATGCACGGTCCGAGGAAGCAGGCCGGAGGGGTCGCTGCACTGGAGGGGGTCCGCACCCCCTCCCTGGTTGCCCAGGCCGTAATGGAAAACACGGACCATCACCTTCTCGTAGGGAAGGGGGCCCAGGATTTCGCCCGCCTCCTGGGCTTTACCATCGAGGACGATCTGAACACCCCCCATTCCCGGGAGCGTTGGCTGGAATGGAAGCGAAGAATCGATCCCGACCACTATCTGGATCCGAAGAGGCGAAGCCGGGTGGGATACGAGGCAGGGCTCCAGATGGTGAAGGAGGGTCTCATCGACGGGGACTCATTCTGGGGAACCACCAACTCCAACGGAATCGGTCCCACGGGAGAGATCTGTGGCGTCACGACTACCAGTGGCCTCGCCTGGAAGATCCCCGGGAGGACCGGGGATTCGCCGATTCTGGGGGCGGGTCTCTACGTCGATGGAGCCGTGGGAGCCGCCGGGTCCACCGGGAGGGGAGAGGCGAACCTCTACAACCTCAGCTCCTTCCTCATCGTCGAATCCATGAGGCAGGGAATGCACCCGAAGGACGCAGGCATGGCTGCACTGAGGAGAATCCAGAGTAACACGGTGGAAGAAAGACTGTTGAATGCCCGTGGATTGCCCAACTTCGACGTACGGTTCTTCGTCCTGGACAAGGCCGGAGAGTTTGCGGGGGTGGCCCTCTACGGCGCCCAGGAGAGCCGCTTCGCCGTCTGCACGGAGAACGGGTCGGAGGAGAGGAGCCTGGAGGGGTTGTTGGAGGGTTCGCCCTTCGACGAGTAGGGGCTGGGATTCCCCTGGGACGGACAACCATGGCTGACACGAAACCGGTCCACCGCTGTCTCTTCTGCCACAATCGCTTCGACGAGGGGTGGCGGTTCGGGTCGCTCCCCCCCGCCTGGCGCATCGCCTTCGACCCCGGAAGGGAGCGGGTCTGGATCGTCTGCGATTCGTGCTTCCGGTGGAATCTCTGGCCCCCCGAGGAACAGGGCGGAGCGATACCCGGTCTGGAGCGCGTATGCAAGGACCGGGGGCAGGTGCTTGCCCGGACGGAGAACATCGCGCTTCTGGCTGTGGGGAACGTGATCCTGATCCGTGTGGGAGAGGCCGGTCTCCAGGAACGGGCCTTCTGGCGTTACGGGAGAGAGGTCCTGACTCGGGAGCGAGCCTACCGCAGCACGGGGGCCAAGCTCTCGGCTTATGCGTACGGTGCACTGGCGGCGGTTGCGGAGAGCGTGGGACTCGGGGACAAGAACTTCAAGGTTCGGTTCGAGGACGGTTTTACCGCGGAGGTCCTGCGGTGGCGGCGTTTCGGCTGGGCGGCGTGGTTCGGACGTCTGAAATGCCCCTCCTGCGGTAGTTATCTCAGGGCGGCTCGATTCGATCTGTCCTGGTGGTTCTACCCGATGCTGGACGAGGATGGGCGTCTCGCCCTGGGTGTACCCTGCCCTCGGTGTGATCCGTGGACACCGGAGAAGATCTACCACCTCCAGGGCTATGAGGCGGAGAGTGTCCTCCGACGTGTCCTGGCCTATCAGAACATCACAGGGGCCGGTGAAGCGGCGCTGGAAAGGGCCGTGAAGGAGGTAGAGGGAGCCGGAACTCCGGAAGGCTATCTGGAAGCCGTCGCAAAAGAGTCGCCCTTCCTGAGGGAGTTGAGCTTTCCCCAGGCCGTGGCCCTGGAGATCGCCCTGAACGAGGGGGTGGAGCGGCGGGCTCTGGAGCTGGAGGCCAGAGCGCTGGAATTCATGTGGCGGAGGGAGGAGGAGCTAGCCCGAATCATGGACGAGGAACTGGATCCCCGAGGACTTCGGTCCAAATGGCGAGCCCGTGCCGATGGGGGACCGCCACCGGACCTGGGGTAGGCAGTTCCGGCCGGGCCGGTCCTAGGAGAGCGTGCCCACGGCCCGGATGGTGTGGATTCCCGGTGACAACTCCACGCTCCTCCCTCCGCCCGGCACCTCGGCTCCGTCGACTTCCAACCGTCGGACGGGCGTGGGGTGCTCCAGCCGGAGTGCCACCGAGACGGCCGAGTGGGTTTCGCATCCCAAGTGGTCTCTTCCCAACTCCAGCTTTCGCAAGACGACAGGGGCATCCGAAGCCAGGACCGTGCGACCGTCGGCGTCCAATCTCATGCCCTCGAACCCCATCGCCACCGTCCAGGTGCGGCCGAGGGCCCGGATCCGCCGCAGGGTTGTTTCGCCGGGAGGGGCCAGAGAGCCCACGGTGAGACCTGCCCAGGGTGTCACGTCCAGAAACTCCTCCACGCCGATGAGGGCGAAGAGTGGCCCCCAGCTCTGGTACCGCTGGCCCCCGCCCTCGCCGGTGCGGCTATCGTAGTTCTCCCGGCAGAGCTGGTAATCACGCCAACTTCTGAGGAAGAGGGCCACGCTCCGCTGGGCCAGCTCCCCCGCGGCCTGGTCGAATCCGTACCGCCTGACGCCCTGGTAGACCAGGTAGTTCATGGGAGGCCAGATGGTCCCGCGCCAATACTGCTGCTCGGGGAAACGGGGATCGTTCCTGGAGATGGTGGGCAAGACGAACTCACCCCAGAACCACTCGGGATCCGTGAGGGTCTCCATCATCCGGCGGGCCTGCTCCGGGCTGGGGACTCCGGCCACCAGGGGGAGGAAGTTGGAGGCCGCGACCCGGGGAGACCAGCTTCCGTCCCACTTCCGGTCCAAGTACAGGCCTCGCTCCGGGTTCCACAGACGCTGGTTCATCCGCTCCCGGAGACGGTCCCAGGCCTGAAGGTATTCCCGAGCCTTGCTCTCTTTACCCACTTCCCTTGCCAGGTAGGCCAGAGACTCCAGATCCATGGCCAGGTAGGCGTTCAGGTCCACGCACGAGAGGTCGAAGGTCTCGGACCCCACGACCCATTCGGCCTCGTCCCAGTTCGGAAGGTCGTCTTGGCCGGATTCCCAGGCGGCACGCTGCCACCCGCTGGCATCCACCTCCCAGGGCGGGGGCGTGGAGGAGATGTTCTCCGCGTCGGAGCCCCACTCGAAGAGGCCGTCTCCGTTCCCGTCCCGGCGCGGGTGCCCACCCTTCTCCGTCTGCCAGAAGGCGTTCCACCGCTCCAGAGCCGGAAGACCCTCGGCGACGAGCTCGGAGTCCCGGTACCTGGCGAAGATCTTCGCCAGGGCGAAGGCTCCTACCGGGGGCTGGGACCGATCCGAAGTACCGCCGAACCGTCCTCGCCAGTTCGGGATGCACCCCGTCGGATACTGCGTGGCGAGACCCGCCCGAACGGCCTCCGCCGCCAGCTCGGGGCTCTCCAGAGCCAGCTCCAGGGCGTTGAAGTAGGAGTCCCAACCGAAGACCGTCCAGTGGTCCGGGGTGCCATCAGGGGCCGGGAAGATCCACCGCCGGCCGGCAGGGACGTACAGCTCTCCGCTCTCGGGCTTCAGGAGCACCATCCAGTGGAGATTGTTGGTGACGGAAGCCGCCAGGCCGTCCCACGCCCCGTCCACCTGGACGCGTGCGGACTCGTACCGTTCCAGCGCCAGAGCGAGGCGCGTTGTGGTGCCACCCAGAATGGCGTTACGGGCGTCCTCCTGGGCCTCGAGGGGGTCCGGCGCAATGGCGGCCGCGAACTCGATCCTCTGCCCGGGCGCCGTCACGAACCGTTGGGGTTCTGCCGGATCTCCCGGCCCGGGACCCGGGAGAGTGAGGAGAGCCATGTGATGGGAGCCCGATCCCGTGGTGCCGAGGATGAAACCCGGCGCTCCCGGCGGTCGGGACAGGTCGGGCCGGTTCCAGCTCCCATTCCAGTCCCAGGGGAAGAACGGAATCAGCTCCAGGACCCCGACGTAGTCGGCCAGGACCCGCCCGATCAGGGTATTCTCACTTCGTCGGCTCCACTCCAGGGTGATCCACGCCTCCCTTTCCGACTTCTTCACCAGGGGCGTCTCCAGACCCAAACCGAAGGGGAGGCCCAGATCGAAGGAAATGCGGGCATAGCTTCCGTCCGGGGCGTGCGGCCCCACCCGGTGAACGAGCCAGAAGAGATCCATCTCGTCGGCCCGGCTGCCGTCAGGCAGCTCCGCGGCGAATCTGAAGGCGAATCCCTCGCCGGGGCCGGGTGAAAGGACCAGGCCCGACCAGCTCTGGGCGTGAAGTGCGCCGATGTGGTACCGGCTCTCCTGGGGGCTCATTGACGTCCTTTCATCTCGGTGGATTCAGGGACCTTGTCGGCCGGAGTCGGATCGTCTTCTGGACACGCCCGGTGCCCGGGAAATCCACCCGAACGATCATCTCTTCTTCGGATCCGGGCGAGAGCTCCACTCCCGTACCCACGGCCTCCACCGCTTCGCCCACCACCGTCAACGCCTGGTTCTCGCCCCCGTCACCTTCCAGGAGCAGCACCCATTCCCCGGATTCCATGGTGAAGTCCAGGACGCGTAGCCCACGGCTCTCATCTCCCAGGGAGAGGGAGGCCGCCGGGGGCTCCACCTCCAGTCCGCCCTCCCAGGCGAACCGGAGATCCGTGGGCAAGCCCTCCTGGAGGTGAAGAGTGACCTCGTGGGCCTGGTCGTGACGGCCCCTGATCTCTCTCCCTCTTCCCTCCTCGAGGTTGCCTTCCATTCGGACATCTCGGGCTCCGAGGGGGATGGGGTGCATGTAGGTCAGCTCGACAGGGGGGCCCTCCACCGAAAAGGACGCCACCGCATTTCCCGAAGCCCTCTCGAGGGAGAAGTGGATGGCGCTCTCCCCGACCCGCAGGTCGTGAAAGCTGAAGGACGTCCAGGATGGGGGAGGTTGGGGGGCGAGGGTGGCTCGTCCTTCGGGAGCGTCGGGATCCCACCCCAGGAGCCCCCGGACCAGAGGCGTCACGAGCATGGAGCTGGCGAAGAACTGGTGCGGCACGGTGGCGTCCAGGGTCTGGTAGTAGGCTCCCGACAGGTTCTCGGGGTGCCGGCCCAGGGCGAAGTCGAAGGTGAGGGCGTGGAGGGCCTGAAGGAGGGGGAATCCGGCCCACGGGCGGCGGTACCTGTATTGAGCCCATGAAACGAACCCCGTCATGAATGGCCAGACGGCGCCGTTGTTGTAGTGGAGGGGGTCGTAGAGCTCGCTCTCGGTGGACAGGAGGCGGGCCCCCCAGGAGGAGGAGATGACATCGGAGGCCAAATGGCGGAGCGTCGCTTCGGCTCGCTCCTCCTCCACCAGGCCGAAGGAGAGGGCGGTGCCGGGCCAGGCCGTGAGGTTGTCGTTCGTGCTCCCGTCCCGGAGGATCCCGAAGGCCATGTGCCCCTCCCGGGGGCGCCAGTAGCGCTGGTTGAGGGTTCTGGACGCCTGGAGAAGGAGGTCACGCGCCTGCTCGGCGATCCCTTCGTCCCCCATCCGCCGAGCCATCTCGGCGGTACCCTCCAGGGCCTCCATCCACACCGCCGCCAGGTAGATGTCCTCGTGAATCCCCTCGCCCAGGCCTCCCACCTCGATTGCGCCGAGGCCTCCGGTGGTGTTCTCGATGATTCCGTCTCCGTCCGTTTCCACGGAGAGACACCATTGAAATGCTCTCAGGTACGCCGGCCAGAGCTCCCTCAGCAGCGGATCATCGCCGCTGGCCCTCCAGTAGCTCCAGAGGGCCAACATCCAGAAGGGAGTGGTGTCGGCGTGGTAGTATGCGTAGGGGAAGGCATCGAACCAGGGGATCGTGCCGGCGCTCTGGCTGATTTCGTGGGGGATCTTCCCGTCCTCCCGTTGATACCGCGCCAGGAAGCGGAGCCCCTCCGCCACCGGCTCCCACTGCCCGATGACGTCCATGGCCAGGGAGTTGATGGCGGCGTCCCCGCCGAAGAACCATCCGAAGCCCGGGCGCAGGCTGGTGCCGGAGGGGCCCCAGCCGGCCACCAGGCCGCATCCCAGGTCCGGGTTGCAGACCCTCTGCTCCTCCAGGTTCACCTTGGCCCACTCCAGGGATCGCGCGAAGGAGAAGGGTCGGTCCCCTCCTGGGCGGGCCTCCACCGAAAGGACCGATTCACCCGAGAGACCCAGCCGGCTCTCGTGCAGTTCCCTGGCCCATTCTCTGTTCCCCTCGTAGATGTCCCGGGCTCCTTCCAAAAGGGCCCGGTAGGTCCCCATGACCGTTTCACGAGGAGCGGTTCCCCCGGCGATGACGATGGGAATGAACTCTATCTTCGCCCGCTCCCGATCCACGGGGATCACGAAGGTGGAGGGGGCCTCCGCCAGGCGATGAGCGGGGTGGGCAGAGGCCTGGGTCGCCCAGGGAGACCCGATGACGGCGTTCCTTCGCTGAAGACTCTCCGAGAGCACGAAAGCACGATTCTCTGCGTCCCAGTAGAGGTACTGACCCCCCATTCCGCCGGGCCAGGCGTACTGCATGACCGGCTGGAACTCCACGTGGATCTCCAGGTCGACCACGGCGTCCACCTCCAGGAGGAGGAGAATTCCCGGGAGATCCCGGGGGGCGAGGACGTGCTGCCGCACCTGGAAGGCGGCGTGACTGTAGGTGACGGTATACGTCTCCGGTCGGGCTTCCACCCACCGTGCAACGTTCGCCCCGGGGATGGGGTCCGAATACTGGGGGATCTTGAAAGCCAGGCGGATCTCCCGGGCCACCTT
The DNA here is from genome assembly GCA_050114895.1 of Gemmatimonadota bacterium. GTDB lineage: Bacteria > Gemmatimonadota > Gemmatimonadetes > Longimicrobiales > Gaopeijiaceae > JASFRP01. The sequence continues at coordinate 6,165 of JASFRP010000022.1, read as the reverse complement.
CAGAGGATGGATCCAGGCCTCTCCCTCTCCGGTCTCGAACCCCAACCAGGCCGCCCGGGCACCCACGGCCCCGAGGTATTCCCCTGGACGGGCGGGACCCGAAAGGGAGGTGGATTCGAGGCCCCCGATGGCGAAACGCTCCACTGCGAGGTTCCTCGCGGCGCCCCGGGAAGAATCCTCCTGGCAGGTGGCCTCGTAGGGGAGAAGGACCCCGGCCGCCAGGGCCAGGGCTGCGGCCAGCGCCGAGGCAGATGGGGGAGGGCGGTCCATGGCGAGCTTCCTTGCCGAGAGGATGGTGGATGGGGAGTCCCCTGGAAGTGAGTGGTCCCGAGGCGGTCTGGTCAATAATTTGCCCATCCCCGCATGGTCTGGCCACCGGGACGGGGACTTGCACCGGGGAGCCTTTCCTAGGATAGTCTGAGGTCCTCCTGCGAGGCGGACAGTCCGACCTGAAGAGGATGTCGGCTGCGTTCGGTGAAGTTCCCGGCCACCTGCGGGCTGAAGAGAGTTGCCGTCGCGCAAACCCCCCAAGCCAGAAGACGAGTCAATGACACCTTGGGTCCTTCGCCTTCTCATCGCCAACCTGGCGGTGTTTCTGGTAACCTCCTACGAGCCTTCCGTGGGGAACCTGCTGGCCCTCTGGCCACAGTACATCCTCCACCGGCCCTGGGGTGTCTTCACCTACATGTTCGTACACGGCGGATTGGCCCACATCTTCTTCAACATGTTGGGTCTGTTCTTCTTCGGTCCGAGGCTGGAAGCTCAGCTCGGCGGGAAGTATTTCATCCGTCTCTACATCCTGAGTGGGCTGGGTGGTGCCGCGTTCTCCTTTCTCTTCGCTCCCCATGCGGGTGTGATCGGCGCGTCAGGGGCGGTCTTCGGTGTGCTCCTCGGGTTCGCCTATTTCTGGCCCAGGGAGCGCATCTACATCTGGGGCGTGCTCCCCATCGAATCCCGGTGGCTGGTTGGGATCCTGGCCGCCATGGCCCTCTTCAGCGGAATCAGCGGCTCGGGCGCCGGGGTGGCCCACTTCGCGCACCTGGGAGGGTTCGTGGCCGGCTATGCGTATCTCCGGTGGCGGAAGCGCCGCTATATGAAGCAGTGGCGGCCCATTCCGACGCCCAAAGCAGAGTTGGCCAAGGCAACTCGGCGCGCGGACGACAGGGACGCCCTGAGGCGATGGAGGGCGATCCGGTTGGATGAGCTGCACGAGTTGAACCGGGATGAGGTCGAGCGGGTCCTCAAGAAGCTGGACAGTGAGGGGAGCGGGAGCTTGACCCATGAAGAGCGGGCCATGCTGGATCGGTTCGCCGCGAGGCATTGAAGGTAGGCCAGGGCCGCGTCCCCACCCAGCTTCAGTCCCTTGACAATCCACATTAGGCCACAGGAGGTGGTCGTGTACGCACATGGTAGATTCCCGGGAACAGCTCTCCTTGCCCTGGCTGCCTTGCTGATGCCACAGCTCGGATGTCAGGGTGATGGGGGGGGCGAGGTGGCGGACCTGGTTCTCACGAACGGGAAGGTCGTCACCGTGGATCCGATGGTTCCCGAGGCAGAGGCCATCGCCGTCAAGGGATACAGGATCCTGGCGGTGGGAAGCGCTTCGGAGATCGCCGGGTACGTCGGTGCCGAAACCAGGACCATCGATCTGGAAGGCCGGTTGGCCATCCCGGGTTTCATCGATTCCCACGGTCACTACATGAGTCTCGGTGAATCCAAGATGATCCTGGACCTCACGCAGGCACGGACCTGGGATGAGATTGTGGGAATGGTAGCCCAGGCCGCCTCCGCCGCGGAGCCCGGGGCCTGGATTCTCGGCCGGGGGTGGCACCAGGAGAAGTGGGACGTGGTGCCCCAACCGAACGTAGACGGGGTTCCCACCCACGGAAGCCTCAGCGCCGTCTCACCGGCGAATCCAGTGTATCTCACTCACGCCAGCGGGCACGCATCCATCGTGAACGCCCGGGCGTTGGAGTTGGCGGGAGTCGATGCTTCCACGCCGGATCCTCCGGGAGGTACGATCGTCAAGGACCAGGCAGGGCAGCCCTCGGGACTTCTGCGGGAGACGGCACAGCGAATCGTCGGGGCGGTCATGGACGGCTCCGACGAGGACCGGACCCCGGAAGAGGTGGAAGAGCGGATGCGGCAGGCCGTGCGCCTCGCGGGTGAGGATGCCGTCTCCAAGGGGGTCACGAGCTTCCACGATGCCGGCTCCAACTTCGCCACGATTGATTTCTTCAAGATGCTGGAGGGGGAGGGGAACCTCCCGGTTCGCCTGTACGTGATGGTGCGCAGGGAGTCCAACGAGGAGATGGACCGGCGGCTCCCGGAGTACCGAATGCTCCCGGAAGGAAATGATTTTCTCACCGTCCGGTCCATCAAGCGGCAGGTGGACGGGGCTCTGGGAGCCCACGGGGCCTGGCTCCTGGAGCCCTACGAGGACCTGGATAGCGAGGGGCTCAACCTGGAGCCACTCGACGATATCATGGGCACGGCCAGGGTGGCCATCAAGCACGGCTTCCAGGTGAACACCCACGCCATCGGAGACCGGGGGAACCGGGAGGTTTTGGACCTGTATCAGCGGGCCTTCGAAGAGGCGGGAGTGGACGGGCACGACCTCCGGTGGCGTATTGAACATGCTCAGCACCTCCACCCCGACGACGTGGGGCGGTTCGCCGAGCTGGGGGTGATCGCGTCGATGCAGGCCATTCACTGCACCAGCGACGGCCCCTGGGTCTACCAACGGCTGGGCCCGGAGCGCGCAGCCAGCGGAGCCTACCTCTGGAGGGATCTCATGGACTCCGGGGCAGTGGTGAACAACGGCACCGACACCCCCGTTGAAGATGTGGATCCCATCCCGGGCTTCTACGCGTCGGTGACTCGCATCATGCCGAATGGTGAAGCCTTCTTCCCCGAGCAGGCCATGACCCGTGAGGAGGCTCTGGCCTCCTACACCATCAACGGCGCCTACTCGGCCTTCGAGGAAGACATCAAGGGAAGCCTGACCCCGGGGAAGTATGCCGACATCACCGTCCTCTCCCGGGACATCATGACCGTTCCCGTGGAGGAGATCCCCGAGACCGAGGTGGTCCTCACCATCGTGGGAGGAGAGGTGAGGTACAGCCGGGACAACTGAGAGGGGCTTGGGCTCCCCCCCAGCGGGGGGAGGTGGCCGGGGCCCGGACCGGAGGAGACGTCCGGGGCCCGCCGTCCATTTAGAAGGGCTTCATATTCGCCAGATACGCCCCCAGGAGGCCCAGGAAAGGAAGAGCCACCAGGAGGGACCTCGCCAGGGGACGACTGCGGTAGGGCAGGGCGACCAATCCCCCCAACACGAGCCAGAGAACGAGTTTCGCCCAGACCCACCCGGGGAATGCCCCGCCCTGGGCCACCCCCGTTCGGGCCACGAGGCCGAACCCCCCCGTCAGGGCTATGAGCGCCCCGAGACCGTGAAGAACCAGGAGGGTCCTGTAGCTGGTGTTCTCCCTCTTCTCATGGCCGGAGGCAGCGTGGCCGGCCATGCCCGCCAGGGCCACGAACAACATGAACAGGCCGAAGAGGTGGATGAGCTTGTACGTGACGTAGGACATGGGCTGAAGGGGCTCTCCTGGAGGTTCGCGCGCTTCCCGGGGCGGATTCCCGAGGTCGGTTCCGCCCGGGGGAAGATCGGTCCGATCCCCAGTCTCCCGCCAGCCCCCGAGGCGATCAGGGCCGAAGCCGGCTGACGGCGGGAAGCAGATCGCGTCCCACGAGCTCGGCCACCGCCAGGTGCTTCCCGTTGTATTCATTCCCTCCGGTGGTCACCAGCACCAGATCCAGCGTGGGAAAGACCGCGATGAACTGGCTTCCCCACCCATTGGCGAAGACGACGGGGACGCTCTCTCCTTCCGGAACGGGAACCTCCATGAGCCACCACAGATACCCGTACCCCTCGCTGCCTTCCCCCGCCTGGAGGTGGCGTTGAGTGGAGATCCGGATCCAGTCCTCCGACACGATCTGCTTGCCTTCCCAACGGCCGCCGTCCAGGACCATCTGGCCGATCTTCGCCATGTCCCTAGGGAGGAGCTGAAGGCTTCCGTCCATCAGGTTGAAACCCTCCGTCTTCCCGTAGTCCCAGTTCCATCTCTGGATTCCCAGGGGGTGGAAGAGGTATTCCTCCGCGAAGGCCTCCGCGTGCATCCCGGTAGCCCGGTGGAGGATGCCTGCGATGAGGTTCACGTTGGCGCTGACGTACGCCCAGTCCTGGCCGGGGGTGCCGGAAACCGAGTGGGAGAGGGCGCGCCGGAAGAACTCCTGCCCGGTGGCGTGAAGATTCTCGGCCTCCACGGGACTCCAGTCCAGCGCCATGGACATGGTCAGAAGGTGCTCCAGCGTCAACTCCTCCCAGCCGCTCCCCATGGCACTCCGGTACTCCGGGAAGAACCCCCCCACGAGGGCGTCGGGCCCCGGGATGTCTCCTTGTTGGATGGCAAGGCCCATGAGGAGGGAGGAGACGCTCTTGGTGCAGGAGGCGATGCGATGGAGGGTCTCAGGGGCAAACCCGTGGAAGTATTCCTCCATGACGAGTCGCCCGTGCCGGGCCACCAGGAGGGAATGGAGGACGCCTGCCTCACCCCGGGCCACGCCTCTCACCATCTCCACCAGAGCCTCCGGGTCGATCCCGACCTCCGCGGCGGATGCCACCTCCCATCCGTCGCTTCGCTCCTCCGGGGCCGAGTAGGAATAGGAGGAGGAGGCCTCGGCGCCCCCGAGGGGGAAGAAGCCGGGGTACGCTTCCCGACGGTGCCACGGAAGATCAACCTCCATGTCACTCCCGTCGGGGTAGACCAGGCGCCCCGCGAGAAGGCCCCGAGCCAGATTCACCTCCCCCTCCAGACGGACTCCCGTGTCCATGGAGACGGTGACCCGGGGCCCTTCTTCCACGGCGTCCAGGCATGGGGTCTCGTTCATCTTCCGGCTCCCAACCAGGTCATGTACCACGCAGTCCAGCGTCTCCCCGTCTCGGGAGAACTCCCACAGGAACTCGTCCGGCCCTGTCTCCATGACCCAGACCCCGTCGGTAAGGTCGCCCGGTATCTCTCCAGGGGTGCTCCCCGAGCACCCGAGGACCCCCAGGAGGAGGACGATGAAGAGGGGGGGAAACGCCGGCGGAAGCTTTGCTGGGGCTCGGGCCAGAAGCCGCAGGCACCCCCAGGCCGCGACGGAGAACCCGAGTATGCCGAGGCCGAACAGAGTAGGGACAAAGGAGGTGACGAAGCCCTCGGCCACGACGTCCGCTGAGATTTCCCGTGCCCGCAGGATAATGCTCAGGGCCCTGTAGGATCCGTCACACTGGCCCAGGAATCCCATGACCCCCGCGACGGCTCCCCAGAAGAGGACCGCGTTCAGGTGGTCACGGATCAGGATGGTGCTGGGCCCGGTTCTCCGAAGTAGAGTGCGGGTCGCTCGGATGGTGACGAAGAGGACGACGAGGGCAAGGAGCGAGAGGATATACCCATAGGGTCCGGACAGGCGGATCAAAGCAGGCATTCGTGAACCTCCTCCCTGGAAAGGGATTCGGAGGTGGGGGGATCGGTCGAGTTCATCCCTGGGGCTCCAGGATGGCCGCCGCGGACCTCTCTTCCAGGTGGGCCGCCCGGTTTTCCAGAAAGAACCAGATCAGGGCCGTGAGCAGGGCCCCGGAGAGGGCCAACACCATCGTCGCACAGGCCAGGTGAAGCCACTCTACCAGGTATCGAAGGGCAAGCTCCGGGGCCCTCCGGATGGCGAGCCCGGACCGGTAGAGCTCCACCCAGACTCCTGCGAAGCCCAGAGAGAGAAGGAGGAGTGACAGGCCCGGGAGCGTTCGAAGCCCCTGGCGGGGAACAGGCGCCCCGTCAGGGATGGGCCTGAAGAGGGCGATGGCTTTCCAGAGCCCCAATCCCAGGCCAAGGGCCAGGATCGCCATCAGGAGGAATGCCAGGGGGCTCGCGTCACCGTAGAGAGTGGGTTGGAGGAAGAGTCCGCCTGCGGCTCCGGGGATCAGAAACAAGGCCATAAGCCCGAGAATCACCCGCTCCCAGGGGCTCCGGGCCTGGCCGGAGAGGCTCTCCAGGGAGCGACTGACGGGAGAGCTGTGGATGAGGGAGAGTTCCTGGAGTGCGTCGTCCGAGAGCTCGAACTGCT
>JASFRP010000021.1:0-13293 GCA_050114895.1 Gemmatimonadota bacterium | reverse complement strand
TGGTCTGGCGCCAGACCTCGGGATCCTGCTCCCAGATCACCTGCTCATGGGCCGAGCCGATCCCGTGATTGCACACGAAGATCTCGATGGGGCCCAGCCGTCCCTCGGTCTCCGACACCGCCAGAGTGCATCCCTCGGGCTCACCCAGGTCCGCCACCACGTAGTCCAGGCCCAGCGCCTGTAGCTCGTTCTCGCTTCTCGCCGCCGCCATCACACGGGCGCCTCGCGCGGCCAACAGCTCCGCCGTGGCTTGCCCGATCCCACGCCCCGCACCGGTCACCAGCGCTACTCGTCCTTGTACTCCCGGCATGTCCGGCTCCTCCCGGGGTTGTCTTCCCTCGGTCACAGTGATGGGGGGTCTCCAGGACCATCATTGTATGGGGCCGGCGCAGCGTTGGGGAGACTGCGGTCGCACCTTGCTTTTCCTTGTAGCGGAATCCCACCTTCCAGCACCATACCAGGTGGCTCTCTCTTCCCATGCAAAGGAGCCCATCGATGCGAGGCCTGAAGGGCAAGAACGTACTGGTCACAGGGGGGGCAAGCGGCATCGGGCAGGCGACTGCGGCCCGCTTTCTGGAGGAGGGCTGTGCCGTCTGCGTGCTGGACCGCAGCGTCGAAGCCATGGAACGAGTGGCCGGGGAGCTGCCTGCCCTCGCCGGCGTGATGGACGCCGACGTCTCCGAGTTCGAGCAGGTACAGGCGGCCGTCGGGGAGGCCATCGAGCGTATGGGCTCCCTGGACGTGGTGATCAACAATGCCGGTATCAGCATCCGGCACGACTTCCTGGATATCACGCCCCAGGAGTGGGACGAGGTCCTGGCCGTCAACCTCTCGGGAGTCTTCTACGTCGCCCAGGCCGCGGCTCGCCACATGGTGGCCCGGGGCTCCGGCGTGATCCTGAACACCGCTTCCACCGCAGCCACCACGGGCTATCCGCACTACGCCGACTACACCGCCAGCAAGGGCGGCGTCGTCGCCCTCACCCGAGCCATGGCCCTGGAGCTCGCCCCCGCGGTGCGGGTCAACGCCATCTCACCAGGATACGTGCTGACGCCGATGCAGCGCGCCGAGTACACGGATGCCATGCTGGATGCCGTCAACCGGAAGATCCCCTTCGGCCGGCACGGAAAGCCCGAGGAGATCGCTGCGTTCTTCGCGTTCCTGGCGTCGGACGACGCCGGCTTCGCCACAGGCCATACCTATGTGATGGACGGCGGGGAGACGGTAGGCGGCCTTTGCAGCCAGTGGACCCACGACTAGAGGATCATCCCCATGAAGATGGACGGAAAAGTTGCACTGATCACGGGCGGAACCTCGGGGATAGGTAAAGCCACCGCCACCCTCTTCGCGAAGGAGGGGGCCGCCGTGGCCCTCACCGGGCGAAACCGGGAGCGGGGGGAGGAGGTCGCCCGGGGCATCAACCAGGGCGGCGGGAATGCCCTGTTCATTCAGGCCGACGTACGGCTTGCGGACGACTGCCGGAGAGCCGTGGAGCTCACGCTGGAGCGGTTCGGTCGAATCGATGTTCTCTTCAACAACGCCGGGGTCTTCCATCCCAAGACGGTTCCGGAGTGCACGGAGGAGGAGTGGGACGAGACCATCGACTCGAGTCTCAAGGGCGCGTTCCTCATGTCGAAATACGCCCTCCCCTCCATGATCCGGCGGGGAAGTGGCTCCATCATCCACAACAGCTCCGGCTGGGGGATCCTGGGCGGAGATCGGGCGGCGGCGTACTGTGCCGCGAAGGGAGGTCTGGTGGTCATGACCAAGGCCATGGCCATCGATCACGGCCCCGACGGGATTCGCGTCAACTGCGTCTGTCCCGGCGATGTCGATACCCCCATGCTCGCCGACGACGCCCGGAAGCGCGGCATGGCCTGGGAGGATTACCACGCCGGCGCAGCGGATCGCCCCCTCGGCCGGGTGGGCAACCCGGAGGAGATCGCCCGCGCAGTCCTCTTCCTGGCCTCCGACGAGGCCTCCTTCATCACCGGCGAATCACTGGTGGTGGATGGGGGGGGCGTCGCCGGCTAGCGAGGTCAGCCCTTCACGCGCTTCATCTCGGGATCGTACATGGGTCTGAGGGAGACCTCCGCCGGGTAGATCTCCCCGGCGATATCCACCTCCCAGGCACCGGAATCCAGGTAGGCCCGGTCCACGGGCCCGTCGGCGTGAACCATGGCGAGACCGACGGCCCCACCCAGGGTGAACCCGTACGACGCCGATCGGATATCCCCCACCGGGACCCCGTTTCTGAGCACGACCTCGCCGTGGTACATCAGAGGCTGAGGGTCCTTCACCAGGAGCTGGACCAGGCGCCTTCTCGGGGGGCCTTCCGCCTTCTGCCTCAGCAGGGCTTCCTTCCCCATGAAGCCACCGGGCTTCTCCAGGTCCGCGAAGAACCCCAGCCCCACCTCCAGCAGGGTGTCGGTGTTGTCCATGTCGTGGCCATAGTCCCGATAGGCCTTCTCCATGCGTAGGCTGGCCAGTGCTTTCAGTCCGGCGTGCCGCAGGCCGAAAGCCTCCCCTGCCTCCCCGATACGGTCGTACAGGTGGGTGGCCTGTTCTGCGGGGACGTGGAGCTCGAACCCCAACTCCCCCAGGTAGGTGATCCGGATACAGAGGGCCCGGGCATAGCCGATGTCGATCTCCCGGGCGGTCCGGAAGGGGAAGGCTTCGTTGGAGAGGTCGACGGTGGTGACGCTCTGGAGGAGATCTCGTGACCTGGGGCCTTGCACGTTGATCTGGGCATATCCCGAGGTCACGTCGGTGACGAATGCGTGGGCGTCCTCCGGGGTGTTCCTCTTCATCCACGTCTCGACGTGCCGGTACGCGGTGTCGGTGGCTACGACGATGAACCGCTGGTCGTCCAGCTTGGTCACCGTGACGTCCGCTTCCAGCTTCCCGTCCTCGTTCAGCCACTGCGTGTACACGATGCGACCCGGGTCCCCGTCCACATCGCCGGCGGAGATAAAGTTGAGGACCTTTCCGGCGTCCCGGCCCTGGACCATGAACTTCGCCATGAAGGACATATCCATGAGGATCACCCCATCCCGGGTGGCTTCGTGCTCGGCCTTCCAGTACGGGAACCAATTCATCCGACCCCAGGAGAGCTCCTCCACCTTCGGCTCCACGCCTTCCGGCGCGAACCAGTCTGCCCCTTCCCATCCGCTGACGTCGCGAAAGTAGGCTCCCCTGGCAGCCAACCGGTCGTGGATGGGGGACTTCTTCGCTCCCCGGGCCGTCTCCATGGCCCGGGTGGGATAGTGGGCCTGGTAGACCATACCCAGGGATTCCACCGTGCGCTTCCTCCGGTATTCCGGGTTGCTCTGATAGGGGTGGAGGCGGTCGATGTTGATTCCCGTCACGTCCATGTCGGGACGTCCGTTGACGATCCAGTGGGCCAGGAGGCGGCCGACGCCACCCCCGGTGAGGATGCCGATGGAGTTCAGCCCCGCGGCGACGAAGTAGTTCCCCAGCTCCGGTGCCTCCCCCACCACGGGACTCAGGTCGGCGGTGAAGCTCTCGGGACCGCAGAAGAACTTCCGTATGCCGGTCTCCATGGAGATGGGGACTCGGCTCATGGCCTTCTCCAGGTAGGGCCCCATCCGGTCCCAGTCCGGCTCGATTTCCCCGAAGGAGAAGTCCCGGGGGATCCCCTCCACCATCCAGGGGGCACACACCGGCTCGAAGAGGCCGATCATCAGCCCGCCCACTTCGTTCCGGTAGTAGGCGTGGCAGGAAGGATCCTCGAAGACGGGCATGTCGGGGGGAAGATCCGGAATGTCGTCGGTGATGAGGTAATAGTGCTCGGCGGCCTGAAGGGGGACGTCGACGCCCGCCAGCTCGCCGAACTGCCGGGCCCACATGCCGGCGCAATTCACCACGTACTCGGCTTCGATGGTCCCTCGGGCGGTGGTCACCCCCGTGACCCGTCCGCGCCTTCTGGTGACCCCCGTTGCCTCCAGGTCCTCCACGATGGTGACCCCCTGCATCCGGGCCCCCTTGGCCAGGGCCATGGTGACGTCCACCGGGTTCACCACGCCGTCTTCCTCCACCAGGAAGCCGGCCTCCAGGCCGGTGACGTCTGCGATGGGGAAGAACTCCTTCACCTCGGACGGAGACAGCTCCCGGACGTCCACGCCGCAGTAGCGGTTGAAGGCCGCCACCCGGCGGTATTCCTGGAGACGGTCCCGGTCACCGGCGGCCTCGATGAAGCCGATCTGTTTGAGGCCCGTATGCTGGCCGGTCTCCTCTTCCAACCGGGCGAAGAGATCCCGGGTGTACTTGCGCATCTCGGTGGAGGTCTCGGAGAGGGACCCGAAGGTCACCATGAGACCGGCGGCATGCCACGTGGTCCCGGAGGTGAGCTTGCTCCGCTCCAGAAGGAGCACGTCCTTCCAGCCCAGATGGGCCAGGTGATACGCGACGGAACACCCGATGATCCCCCCACCCACCACCACCACCTGTGCCCGCTCGGGTACGGATCGGTTGGACATTTCTATGGATTTCCTTACCTGAACCCCTCGATGAAGGCCTCTCCCCTGGCGATGAGCTCGTCGTGATCGTCCAGGGGCCTCTGCCCTCGGAGCAGGTCGCGGGTGCGGTCCCGCAGGAGATCTTCGAACCTCGGCCGGCCCTTCTTCTCCCACGCCTCGAGTCCGATTCGGGGCATGAGCTCGCTCTCATAATAGGCGTCCCGGAAGGAGCGCATGGTGAGGCTGGAGGTCAGGAAGCTCCCGCCGGGGCCCTGCTCCGCCACGGTGCCCAGGTCCAGCTCTTCGTCGCGGATGCGGAACCCTGCCGCCATCCGCACCGCCTGGCCGATCACGTCGTCGGAATACACGGTCAGGAGAGGCGAGAAGGCCTTGGATCCCAGGGTGCCTCCCACGAAGGGCGCCATGCCGCACTTCCCCATGAGGCTCATGAGATGGGTGGTCCAGAGCTGGCCTGCGGCTGCGAGATCGGCGGTCCAACCGAGCCCGCACCCGGAGATCCCCGCGTGCGGGATCCGGTAGTGGGCCATGACCTCGGCGCAGGCCAGGTTCAGGAGCATGGAGTGGGGGTCGAAGAAGTCCTGCAGGCTCTTCATGTCGAAAAACGACGGCAGGCTGCCCAGGATCACGGGGGTCCCGGGTCGGATCAGCTGGGCCAGAACCAGCCCTGCCAGAAGCTCGGCATTCAAGAGGGTCAGGGTCCCCGCACCGGTGATGGGCGTGGACATTCCGGCCATGCTGTAGTTCTGATAGACGACGGGAAGGCCCCGCCGCACCGTCGCGATCAGTTTCTCTGCCGTGCTCTTGTTGATGGTGAGTGGGGTGACGGGATTGAGGTAGGGGACGAGAAATGGCTTCTCGGACAGGCCGGGATGGAGGCTCTCCAGGAGGTCCAGGGCCGGTTCGAACAGGTCATCGGCAGAAATGAGGAGGATGACGGGCTTCGTCGTGTTGGCGATGAGCTCCAGGGAAGCATAGAGGTCCGCCGTCTCCGGGGGGTAGTCCTGCAGCACCCCGATGGTGGAGACCATGTCGAAGTTGGGAAGATCCTGAGCCAGGCGGGTGGAGAAGGCCACGTGGTCTCGGGCGAACGGGGCCAGCTCATCCGTGGCCGGGTCCTGATAGTAGAGGTTGGTGACCCCCACCCCGAAACGGGTCCGGTCCTCTCCTACGCGAAAAGCCTCCTCGCCCCTTCGGTCATACACCTGCACCGTGGGAGGGGCTGCCTGCAGAGCCCATTCCACCACAGACCCGTCGAACACGACCCTGGTCCCTCCATCAGGGGATCCGGGCGCCACCCTCACCCCGTCCGCCGCCAGGAGAATGTCCAGCGCCCCGGGGGACTCGACCCTCACGCCTGCACGGCTCAGGATGGAGAGGGATCGATCATGGATGAACCGGATCTGCTCCTCGGAGAGGAGCCTCAGTGCGGGTTTCGCCGTCTGCTCCATCCGAGCTTCCCTCGCTTCCATCCGAGCTTTCCTCGCTGGGTTACGGCCGGGGTGCCCGCTCGGCATGCTGGAGCCCGGTCTCCTCCACCAACCTCGGGACGATGGACTCCCAGTGAACCGCCATGATGTGGGTCCCGGAGATCCCCGGGGTCTTCTTGAGCTTCTCCAGGAGCTCCACCGCGATCCCGAACCCCACTTCCTGTTGGCCGTCCTTGTCCGGTGCGTCGGTCATCCGTTTGACCATATCGTCGGGGATCACGACGCCGGGGACATCGTTCGCCATGAACTGGGCGGCCCGGGCGCTCTTGAGGGGAATGAGCCCGGCCAGGACGTGGACCTTTCCCAGGAGGTTCCGTTGGTCCAGCGCTTCGAGCCAGTCCAGGAAGCGGTCATGGTGGAACACGGGCTGCGTCTGAATGAACTGGGCTCCGGCGTTGATCTTCTTCTCCGCCCGGATGGCCTCGTACTCCGGGAGCGCCCCGAAGGGTGAGGCCGCCGCCCCCAGGAAGAAGCTGGGCGGAGACTTGATCTCCCGCCCGTCCAGGTAGCGACCCTCGTCCCGCATCCGGCGCAACATCCAGAGGAGCTGGATGGAGTCCATGTCGAACTGGTCCGGCTTGGCCACCGGTCCCGGCCCGAAGCGGTGGTGGTCTCCGGAGAGGCAGAGGATGTTGGGGATTCCCAATCCGGCGGCGCCGATGGCGTCGGACTCCAGCGCCACCCTGCTTCGGTCCCTGGCCTGGAGCTGCATGATGGGCTCGAGCCCGGCGTCCAGGCAGATCTTGCTCGACGCCAGGCTGCTCATCCGGGCCGACGCCGAAGCGTTGTCGGTGAAGTTCGCCGCCACCACCGCTCCACGAATCAAATCGGCCTTCTTCCGGATCACGTCCGGAGAGGCGCCGAGAGGGGGGGCGATCTCACCCGTGATCACGAACCCGCCGGCACGGAGCTCTTCTTCCAGATGGGAGACCGGATCCTCGTAGGCCGGCGGATGATACCGGGAATCCCCCTGCCACCAGTCCGGCTGTCGGGCGTCGAAGAAGAGAGCGTCCCATTCCTCCTTGAACCGTCGGCGGTGAAAGAGAGCGTCCCTCAGGCGAGGCCCCTTCCCCCTCGATCTCCATAGCCCGTAGAGGCTCAGCCAGGTTTCCCGTCCAACCCGGTCCCCGTCCAGGGGAGCGTTGATCTCCAGGAGCCGATCCTCGTGGCCCGCCTCCCTGGACTTCTCGTAGATCTGGACCCAGGTGCAGGGCCTGGACGGATCCACCTCGCAGGCCTCGGGTGTGGCACCACCGCAGAGACCGTTCCGGAGCCCCTTGGGACAGGTCATGGGGCAGATATTGGCGGTCTGCTTCAGGAGGCAATTCCCGCACATCCTGCAACCGAACAGTCCCCCCTTGATCCAGCACTCCATCCGAGTGAGAGCCCGAACCAGGAGGGTGTCCCGGTCGCGGCGGTACGGCCAGAAAGCGGCCTGATAACGTCGGGGCGAGAAGAGGGACATCAGGAGGTAGGCTTCCGGTGTACCATGATCCAGTTCATGCAGTGCTCATCCTTCTCCATGATGACATTCGCCGCCAGGATCCCGAGGCGACTGGTCTCATCCAGGGGATTTGCGATGACGGCTGTGATCCCGTACGCCGCGGTCATGGAGAGGAACGCGGCGTTCAGGCCGGGTCGGTCCGGCAGTCCGAAGGAGACATTGCTGGCTCCGCATACCGTGTTCACACCCAGTTCCCCCGTCACCAGGCGGAGCGTGTCCAGGACCAACCTGCCGGCGTTGGGAGAAGCCCCCACCGGCAAGACCAATGGGTCGATGAGCACGTCGCTGGGATCGATTCCGTGATCCTGGGCACGGGCCAGGATCTTCTTGGCCACCTGGAACCGGTGTTCCGGAGTCTGGGGAATCCCCGAATCGTCCATGGTGAGTCCGATGACGGCGGCCCCGTGCTTCTTCACCAGGGGGAGGACGGCCTCCAGCCGATCTTCTTCACCATTCACCGAGTTCACCAGAGCCTTCCCCTTGTAGGTCTCCAGACCCCGCGCCAGCGCCTCCACCACGGAGGAGTCGAGGCAGAGGGGCACGTCGGTGAGTGACTGAACCAACTCCACCACCTCCGCCAGGAGGGCCGGCTCATCCGCCATGGGGACACCCGCGTTGACGTCCAGGATCGCGGCACCGGCGGCCACCTGGGCCAACGCATCATCGGCGACCCGCTGGAGATTGCCCTCTGCCATCTCGGCGGCCAGGGCCTTCCTTCCCGTGGGGTTGATCCGCTCGCCGATGATCCTTACGGGATGGGCAGGACCGATGACAACCGTCGTCGTTGCGGATCTCACGGTCGTTTCCAAGACATGCCTCCGTTCGGTGGCCTTGTGTGCGGACTGGGCTGAACCTAGACTGTTTCACAGGTTGAAAGCTGGTTCCATAGAATGTACGATAATGCTCTATCCCCAGCCAAAACAGGGGACACATTCGGTCCACCGTGTCCTTTCCCTCCTGAGCTCGTTCTCCCATGGCGGCACCGGTCGTTGACGGGGAGGGAGTGACCCCTCCCTCCGGCCTGCCCATGGAAAACCGAGAGGAAAACCTTCATGAGACCGACTCTGCGCTTTCTGGATGAGGAGCTGATCGTCCGCATCATCGACGAAGCCAGGGGTTTGCTCAAAACCCTCGGGGTCACGATCCACAATCCGGAGCTCCTGTCGGTCCTGGGGGACCACGGAGCCGAGGTCGACCTCTCGGCCCAACATGTCAAGCTCACCGACGAGATGATGGACCAGTCATTGAAGACTGCTCCCCCTTCTTTCCGGCTGTACGATGTGCTTGGGAACCAGACCCATGATTTTTCGGGGGACAATGTCCATTTCACTCCGGGTTCGGCAGCCGTCAACGTCCAGGACACGGACACGGGCGAGATCCGGCGTCCCCTCACGGCGGACTATGTCCGGTACGCCAAGCTCATGCGCAGCATGGACCATATCGCCGCCCAGAGCACCGCGTTCATCCCCTCGGACGTAGCCGCCGGCATCTCCGACAGCTACCGCCTCTTTCTGAGCCTCCTCTACTGCGAAAAGCCGGTGGTGACGGGTGCCTTCTCCGCCGGGGCATTCGGCGTGATGCGGGATCTCCAGGTCATCGTTCGGGGCGGTGCCGAGGAGTTGAAGGGAAAGCCGCTGACCGTCTTCTCGGCCTGTCCCACTCCGCCCCTCCAATGGAGCAAGGCCGCCAGCCAGAATCTGGTGGACTGCGCCCGGGCATCCATTCCGGTGGAGTACATCTCCATGCCCCTCTCCGGGTTCGTGGCTCCGGTGACCCAGGTGGGCTCGCTGATCCAGCACACCGCCGAGACCCTCAGCGGCCTCGTCATCAGCCAGCTCTCGAACCCGGGAACCCCGGTCCTGTACGGCGGGGCTCCGGCCATCTTCGATGTCCGATACGAGACGACTCCCTTCGGCGCGGTGGAGACCATGATGATCGACTGCGCCTATACGGAGATCGGGAAGTTCCTCGGTCTCCCCACCCAGACCTATACGGCCATGAGTGATGCCAAGCGCCTGGACGCTCAGGCCGGCCTCGAGACCGCCATGGGAGCCACGCTGGCGGCCCTGGTGGGTACCAACAACATCTCCGGCCCCGGCATCCTGGATTTCATCAACTGCCAGAGCCTCGAGAAGCTCGTGGTGGACAACGAGATCTGCGGGATGAGCTTCCGGATGCTCGACGGTCCGAAGCCCAGGGAGGACTTTCCTTCGCTCCCCCTCTTTGAGGAGTTTCTGAGGGAGAAGCACCTCATCATCGCCGATCACACCCGGCGCCACCTGAGGGACGAAATCCGCTTTCCGGGCCCGGTGATCGACCGCGCCAATCGGGCCCGCTGGGAGGATGACGGAAAGACCACCCTGAGGGAGCGGGCTTCCTCCGAAGTGAAGCGGTTGATCCGGGAAGCGGAGCCCTCCCGGTTGGACGATGGGGTGAAGGAAGAGCTCATAAAACGCATGGAAGGGGAGGCCAGGGAGGCCGGGATGGACGCCTTGCCCCAGAGGGATGGATGAGGAAGATCTCGTCTCTCGATTCCGTCAGGCGTGCACCCCACCGGGGGGTCGTCCTCCGGAGCCAAGGGATTCCTCCGGGCCACACAGTCTCAGAGCAGCTGGGGGCCCTCATTGAGCGAGCCGTCACCCTGTACGAATCTCTCAGCCGTCCCCAGGGGATCACGGCGGAGATCTCCCTCGCCGACTTCCAGGTGGTCTTCCACGGGGAGGGAGACAACACCCTGCCGGCGCCCCTTCCCGGGATCGTGGAGAGGGCGGACGGCCTGGCCCTCTTCGCCGTCACCGTGGGGGACCCTGTCAGTGACAGGATCCAGGAGCTGTTCCGGGAGAATGATCCCGCCACAGCCTGCATCCTGGATGGCATCGCGTCAGAGCGGGCGGAGGCCGCTGCGACAATCCTGGCGGCCGAGTTCGGGGACTTCCTGCGGAATGCAGGGAGATTGAATCCGGATGGAGTGGTGTTGCCATACAGTCCCGGGTACTGTGGATGGCACATCACCGGCCAGCGGAAGCTGTTCGCCTTCCTCGCTCCCGAGGACATCGGCATCCGTCTGAGCCCCAGCTGCCTGATGTCGCCCATCAAGTCCATGTCCGGGGTCCTGGTGGCTGGTGCACCGGTGATCCACGACTTCGACAACGACTTCGAATTCTGCCTGGACTGCGCCACCTGGGAATGCCGTGCCAGGATCGCGTCTCTAGCACAACTCTCGCCACAGAAGGACCAACGGAGCCACCATGGAGATCTTGGAGAATATCGCGAAGAGCCTCATCGCCGGTGACGACAAGACGATCACCGAACAGGTCACCCAGGCCATCCGGGACGGGGTCCCCACAACCCGGATCCTGGACGAGGGGCTCATCGCAGGCATGAACGTGGTGGGCACCAGGTTCAGGAGCCACGAGATGTTCCTCCCGGAGGTCCTCCTTTCGGCCCGGGCCATGACGGCAGGGGTGGCTCTCCTGAAGCCGCTGCTCATCGCCGAGGAGGTGCCCAGCCGAGGCAAGGTGGTCCTGGGCTCGGTGCAGGGCGACCTTCACAATATCGGAAAGAACCTCGTGGGCATCATGCTGGAAGGGGCGGGGTTCGAAGTCGTGGACCTCGGTGTCGACGTCCCTCCGGAGAAGTTCATCGAGGCAGCGGTCTCGGAGGGGGCTTCGGTCGTCGGTCTGTCCTCCCTCCTCACCACCACCATGGACATCATGAAGAGCGTCGTAGACCTGGTGGGGGAGAGAGGGTTGTCCGATCGAATCAAGATCATCGTCGGTGGTGCCCCGCTCTCGGAGGAGTTCGCGCGATCCATCGGCGCGGATGCCTACGCCTACGACGCCGCCAACGCCGTGGAGAAGGTTCTCTCCATGTTGGAAGAGGGAGAATCCGCTTGAAAGTCGAAGTGGATTTTCAACCCATCGGCAAACGCGCCTGGGTGGAATCCGGCACCACCATTCTCGAAGCAGCCCAGACCGCGGGCGTCGGCATCTCCGCCATTTGTGGTGGCGTAGGCTCCTGCGACTCCTGCCGCGTCCGCCTGGGTGACCAGGAACAGGTCAGCGATCCCAACGACACGGAACGCGAGGCCCTGGGCGCCGACAGGCTGTCGGCAGGCGTCCGGCTCGCCTGCCAGACCGAGGTCTTCGGCCGGATACGGGTGGACGTGCCCCCCGAGTCCATGACCGCCACCCAGCGCACCCAGGTGGAAGGGGAGGAGACCGGGTTCGAGTTCGAGCCTCCGGTGGAGATCAGGGAGCTGACCCTGCCCAGGGCCGAGACCACCGATCTGCAGGCAGACTTCGAACGCCTCACGAGGGCCCTGTCGGACGGAGACCGGCCCACCCTGCGGTGTGGCCGCCTGAGCGTAATGAGACGGATCCCGGGGCTGCTGCGGGAAAACCAGTGGCGGATCCGGGCCGTCCTGAGGGGGGACGAGCTCGTCGCCGTCGAGGCGCCCGGAACCCCCGTGCTGGGGCTGGCCGTGGACATCGGGACCACCAAGTTGGCCGGGTACCTGGTGGACATGGCCACGGGGCGGACCCTCGCCATGAAGGGCATCATGAACCCCCAGATCGCCTACGGCGAAGACGTGATGGCCCGCATCACCCACTGTCTGACGAGGGAGGATGGCGGGGAGGTCCTGCAGACCGCTGTCGTGAATGCCATCGATGAGCTGGCCCGGGATCTCTGCGTCGCCGCCGGGACCGACGAGGCGAAGGACGCCATCCCCTGCGAACCCTCCCAGATCGTGGAATCGGTCATGGTGGGCAACACCGCCATGCATCACCTCCTCCTGGGCCTCCCGGTGGCGCAGCTGGGCCGGTCGCCCTACGTGGCCGCCGTGGCCTCACCCCTGGACGTGAAGGCGGATGAGATCGGCCTGTCCTTCTCCCCCGGCGCCACCGTTCACCTGTTGGCTAACATCGCCGGCTTCGTGGGCGCCGATCACCTCGCCATGCTTCTGGCCACGGAGACCCACAAGAAGGCGGGCGTGGTGGTGAGCGTGGATATCGGCACGAACACGGAGGTCACCCTGGTGGCCAACGGACGCATGATCGCCTGCTCCACCGCTTCCGGGCCGGCCTTCGAGGGCGCCCATATCCGTGACGGCATGCGGGCGGCGGAGGGTGCCATCGAACGAGTTCAGATCATCGACGACACCCTGGCCTTCCAGACCATCGGCCATTCGGCGCCCATCGGGATCTGTGGATCCGGCATCCTGGACGCCATCGCACAGCTCAGGCTCTGCGGAGCCATGGACGAGAAGGGAGCCCTGAACGACGCCCATCCCCTGGTTCGCATGGGTGAGAGCCTCCCGGAAGCGCTTCTCGTCGACGCCGAGACGAGCGGAAGCGGGCAGGAGATCGCCCTGAGCCGGGCGGACATCAACGAGATCCAGCTGGCCAAGGGCGCCATGCGTGCCGGGATGGAGCTGTTGTTCGACGCCGCCGGCGTGACGGCTTCCGATGTCGACGAGTTCATCATCGCCGGCGCGTTCGGTACCTACATCAGCGTGGAGGCTGCCGTCGTCATCGGAATGTTCCCCGCCATTCCCCTGGATCGATTCCGGCAGGTGGGCAATGCCGCCGGCATCGGCGCGAAGCAGGCCCTCCTGTCCAGGACGCGACGGGTCGAGGCCGCCGGCATCTGCGAGCGAGTCGAGTACCTCGAGCTCACCGTCAGCGAGAAGTTCCAGGAGGAGTTCCTGAAGGCGATGTATCTGTAGAACGGCCCTCCATGAGATCGGAGCCGTGGTGCCGCCGGAACTGGGTGGAGGAGTATTTGGCCAGCTTCCAATCCG
>JASFRP010000020.1:0-13330 GCA_050114895.1 Gemmatimonadota bacterium | reverse complement strand
GACTCTTGCGGCCATGGTGGACAAGATCAATCGGGAGCGGAAGGCCCATATCATCACCATCGAAGACCCCATCGAGTTCATCCATCGTCACCAGGGATGCATGGTCAATCAACGAGAGGTGGGCGCCGACACCAGGAGCTTCGCCGCCGCGTTGAAATACGCCCTTCGCCAGGACCCGGACGTCATTCTCATCGGCGAGATGCGGGACCTGGAAACCATCGGGGCGGCGTTGACCATCGCGGAGACGGGGCACCTCGTGCTGGCCACTCTGCACACGAACTCGGCGGCCGAGTCCATCAACCGCATGATCGACGCGTTTCCATCCCACCAGCAAGGACAGATCCGGGCTCAGCTGGCCTTCGTCCTGGAAGGGGTCATCACTCAGACCCTCCTACCCAGGGCGAAGGGCCGAGGCCGGGTCGCGGCAGCGGAAATCATGATCTGCACGCCGGCCATCCGGTCGGTGATCCGAGACGACAAGATCCACCAGATCTACTCTCTGATGCAGGCCGGGAAGAAGCACGGGATGCAGACCCTGAACGACGCTCTCGCGAGCCTGTATATGCGTGGAGAGGTCACCCTGGAGGAGGCCCTGAAACGCTCCTCCGATCCCACCGAGCTCCTCCGATCCGTGGGGGAGCCGGTTCCGACGGAGTAAGGGAAGCCCTGAAGAGCCATGGCCAAGTTCGTCTACAGCGCCCGACCCGCCACCGGTGGCGACATTCAGACCGGGGAGATGGAGGTAAAGTCCAAAGACGAAGTCATGGCTTACCTCCACCGGCAGAAGATGATCCCCGTCTCGGTTCGCCAGAAGGAGGCCGGGATCAACATCCAGTTCGGGACCGGTATCTCCACCCGGGACATCGTCATCTTCACCCGGCAGTTCGCCACCATGATCAACTCGGGCCTGCCCCTGGTGCAGAGCCTCGACATCCTGGCGGAGCAGTCGGAGAACCAGCACCTCCGGAAAGTCATCCAGGACGTCCTCTACGACGTCGAATCCGGGAACACCCTGGCAGACGCCATGGGGAAGCACCCCAAGGTCTTCACCGATCTCTTCGTGAACATGGTGGCCGCCGGTGAGGCGGGGGGTATTCTGGATACGATTCTCCTGAGGCTGGCGACCTTCCTGGAGAAGAACGACGCGTTGGTGAGGAAGATCAAGGGGGCCATGATCTACCCCGGTGTGATCTTCACCGTGGCGATCCTGGCGGTGACGATCCTCCTCATCTTCGTCATTCCGACCTTCCAGAACATGTTCGAGTCGGCTGGGATCCCTCTCCCCTTCATGACCCAGCTGGTCATCGACATGTCCACCTTCCTGAAGGCCTATTGGTGGGCCTGTGGGATCGGCATCATCGCCGCCGGCATCACCATCCGTCAGATCTACGCCACGGATGGAGGCCAGCTGTTCATCGACCGGATTCTCCTCAATCTCCCCATTCTCGGGGATCTGCTGCGGAAAGCGGCGGTGGCCCGCTTCACCCGGACCCTGGGTACGCTGGTGTCCTCAGGGGTCTCGATCCTGGAAGGCCTGGAGATCACCGCCAAGACGGCGGGGAACCGGGTCATCCACGATGCGGTGATGGGGTCCCGGGCTTCCATCGCAGGGGGTGAGACCATCGCCGGGCCCTTGAAGGAGTCGGGGGTGTTCCCTCCCATGGTGGTCCAGATGATCAACGTGGGGGAGCAGACCGGTGGCCTGGACGAGATGCTCTCCAAGATCGCGGACTTCTACGACGAAGAGGTAGACGCGGCGGTGGAAGCGCTCCTGGCGGCCATGGAGCCCATCATGATCGTGGTCCTGGGCGTGGTGGTGGGTGGCATGATCGTGGCCATGTATCTGCCCATCTTCGACATGATCAACGCGGTGCAGGGGTAGGGGCCTGAACCTGAGATCCACCTGGTTCGTCGTCCCGGAGACACCTGTCACTCCACCTGCAACGCCTCCGCGGGGTCGATCCCCATGGCCCGTCGAGCAGGAAACCAGGTGGCGGCCAGTGAGAGGGTCAGGAGCACCGTCGCCACTGCCCCCAGCGTGAGGGGATCCGCCGCGCTCACCTGGAAGAGCACGGACTCCAGCGTCCGCGTGAGGAACAGGGCTCCCAGGAGGCCGATCCCTACGCCCGTCCCCGTCATCTCCAGGGAGTCCCGGAGCACGAGCCCTGCCACCTGACCTACACGGGCACCCAGGGCGAGGCGAAGGCCCAGCTCCCCCGTCCGTTGGCCCACGACAAAGGAGATCACTCCGTAGATCCCGACGACGCTCAGGAGCAGGGCCATCCCCCCGGCCACACCCATGAGGGTCATCATGAAGGAACGCCGGGCCATTGCGGGGGAATCCGCGACGTGCCGCTCCAGCGTCTCCACGGCGCCAAGGGGAACCGTGGGGTCCAGTTCTTCCAGCGTCCGGCGGATGGCGGGTACCAGGGTACCCATCTGGGGCTCGCCTACCGTTCTCACGACGATGGTAGGAGCCGTCATGGGCCCCCAGAGGGGGGCTCCCTCGATGGGAACCAACGGGAAGAACACCGCCTCGGTGGGTGCCGCGTCCATTCGCTGGGTTCGAAGGGCCTCGGTCACGCCTACCACGCGGTACCAGGCAGAGCCTGAGGACCGGATGCCTCGGCCGATGGGATCCATCCCGGGCCAGAGCCGCTCGGCCAGGGTCGCCGTCACCACGGCCTCTCCCAGGCCGGCGTCCAGGGCCTGCCATGTGGGGGCCCGTCCCCGGAGCTCCACCCCGAGGGCCGCGAAGAACCCGGGGGAAACCTGCTGTTTCTCGGTACACGGAGGGATTCCGCCCGGATCAGGAGCCTGGTCCTCGCCCAGAACCGGGGCACACCCGGCGGCCTCCATGGGGAGGGACTCCCCGGCACCCACGGAGCTCACGCCGGGAAGGGATTCCACCCGCTCCGTGACCTCCTTGAGGAACGCTGCGGCCCCGGCGGGATCCCGGTACCGGGGCCTCCGCATGCTGAGCTGGAAAGCCACGGCGTTCTCCGGTTCGAAACCCGGATCCACGTTCCGGAGCCCCTGGAAGCTGCGAAGGAGCAGGCCGGCTCCGGCCAGCAAGACCACCGCGAGAGCCACCTGAGATACGACGACGGCCTTTCTCACCCTGTGCCTCGAGCGTCCCGCCGTAAGCCCCCGAGCCCCTTCTCTCAAGGCGCGAAAGCGCGTGGAGTCTCTCCCGAGGGGGAGTACGCCGAATCCGAGGCCCAGCACGAGAGCCAGAGCCACAGCGAACACCCAGCTCTGCCAACCGACGGAGACCTCCGATCCGCGCGGCAGGCCAGCCGGCACCGTGGCGAGAAGCAGCTCAAGCATGCCCTGGGCCGCCAGGCTGCCCACGACCGCGCCACCGAAGGTCAGGAGGAGGCTCTCTGCCATGGCGTACAGAGCGAGATGGGACCGTCCGGCCCCCAGGGCCGCACGCACCGCCAACTCCCGACGCCGCCCTTCGGTACGGACCAGGAGCAGGTTGGCTACGTTCGCGCAGGCGATGATGAGGACCAGCGATACGGCGCCCATGACGATCCAGAGTGAGCGCCTGAGCTCCGGACCGATCACGTGGTCCTTCAGCGCCTGGACCCGAGTGCGAAAGCCATACTCTTCCATGAACCCGGGGAAATAGGCCTCCGGAAACAGGTCCGGGAACCGGCGGGTGATCCGGTCCAGCTGCGCCTGAGCCCGGGTCACCGTTTCGCCCGGTGCCAGTCGTCCGATGGCCGACAACCAGTGAGCGTTCACCGGAGGCTGGGCACGGTCGAGGTACAGCGGCATCCAGACGTCCACCTCTCCGTCAGGGAGCATGAAACCCCGGGCCATGACCCCCACGATCTCCGAGGGCTCGTCTTCGATGCGGACCACGCGCCCAAGGACCCCGGGATCGCCGCCGAACTCCCGGAGCCAGAAATCATGGCCCAGCACCAACACACGGCGCCCGGCATTCGGGTCGTCATCTTCACTTTCGATCAATCGCCCGAGTGCGGGGCGTGCGGAGAGGGCGTCCAGAAGCTCCGCCTGGACCGAGGCGCCTCTCACTTGGTAGGCTCCGACCTCGCCAGTAAGGGACACGCTCGCCCGAGCGAACCCACCCAGCACCTCGAGGGTGCCGGCCTCCTCCTGAAACTGGAAATAGCCCGCCACTGAAAGGCCCCAGGCCACGTCCCGGCCCTGGGCGGGAACGGGACTGTCGATCCACACCAGCCGGTGGGAGTCGGCGTACGGCAGCGGCCGGAGGGCCACGGCGTCCAGGACGGTGAACCCGGCGGTGGTGGCGCCCATTCCCAGAGTCAGCGTCAGAAGGACGATGCCCGAGAACCCCGGCCTCCGCAGGAGACTTCGTGCGGCCTGTCCAGTCTCACGAAGAAAGAACCCCATCCGTTCCCGGCGACGCTTCCCCTCCCGAATCCGCATCTCCGTCCTCCTCATCTCTGCCTTCCACCGGTCCATGTCCCCCATTCGCCCTTCCGCCTCCCGGAGAGCCAGGTCGGGGGCCATGCCCCTTGCGATGTTCTCCTCCGTCAAGAGCTCCAGGTGGAGGCGGAACTCCTCCTCGATGTCCCCGTCCAGGTCCTCCCTGGACATGGACGACCGAAGGTCGCGGTAACGATCGGGAATCCAACGCACTGGTCTCTCACCCGGGCTCGGAGTCGAGCACCTGTGCGACCGCACCCGTGAAGGTGGACCAGGTGGCCGTCTCGAGCCGCAGCTGCCGTTCCCCTTCTTCGGTGAGGCTGTAGAAGCGTGCCCGGCGGTTGTTTTCCGAGACGCCCCAGGCCCGGCTGACCCAGCCACGTTCTGCCATCCGCGTGAGGGCCGGGTAGAGGGATCCCTCCTCCACCCTCAGGGTGTTCTCGGTTGTTCGCTCGAGCCAACGCGCCACGCCGTATCCGTGCATGGGCCCGGCAGTCAGCGCCTTGAGGATCAACATGTCCAGGGTGCCCTGGAGGAGATCCACACGGCGGGGGAAGTCCGTCATGTCCACCATGGTCGCTCCACGAAAAGACCTTTCCATAGGAGGTCTATGGGAGCATGGTGTCATTTCCATAGAATGTCAATGGGAGCTGGGCCCTGGAGCTGGGCCCCGGTATTGAAAAGAGCGTCCGGGCTCTGTCTCGCACGATCCAGCGTCCCCTCGTCCCGTAACGCATGGGGAGAGGTTTCGGGGGCGCGGTGGGAAGCGCCCCGGGCTGTCGGGAGACCATCCTCCTTACGTTATGATATGGGGCAGGACCTGTGTGCTACGGGCGAAATCCTCATGTGTCACGCCAGCATGCCCGTCCGAAAAAAACAGGGAGGAACACCATGAAGGACGCACAACAGCAGAAGCGAACTTTGGGAACCACCGATCTCAGCGTTTCCCCGGTGGGTCTCGGCTGCATGGGGATGTCGGAGTTCTACGGCCCGGCCATGGACGAGAGGGAGGCGGTGGCCCTCCTGCGAGAGGCGATGGAGCGCGGAGTCAACCACTTCGACACCGCCGAGATGTATGGGATCGGACACAACGAGACGCTGGTGGGACGGGCTCTCCGGGACCGCCGGGAGGGGCTGGTCATCGCCACCAAGTTCGGACCGCTACGGGATCCGAAGACCGGGGAGCGCCTCGGGGTCGACGGATCCCCGGCAAACGTCCGGCGGGCGTCTCGGGGGAGCCTGGAGAGGTTGGGGCTGGAAACCATCGATCTCTATTACCTTCACCGGATGGATCCGGACACACCCATCGAGGAAACGGTGGGTGAAATGAAGAAGCTGGTGGAGGAGGGCAGGGTTCGGGCACTGGGGCTGTCCGAAGCCAGTGTAGAGACGATCCGCCGGGCTCACGCAGTGCATCCGATCACCGCCGTGCAGACGGAGTACTCCCTCTTCAGCCGTCATGTGGAGAAGGAGATTCTGCCGACCTGCCGCGAGCTGGGGATCACGCTGGTGGCTTACTCCCCGCTGGGAAGAGGGCTGCTGGGCGGAGAATTCACCCGTGAGAATCGACCGACGGGGGAGGGGGAGTTCCGCCGTGGAGAGGCCCAGCCTCGCTTCAGGGACGGGAACTACGAGGCGAATCTGGAGCTGGTGGAGACCGTAAAGACGGTTGCCCGGCGTCGGGGCGCCTCTCCGGCCCAGGTGGCCCTGGCGTGGGTCCTCCGGCAGGGAGAGGGGATCGTGACGATCCCGGGCACCACGAATCCGGCGCATCTGGGGTCCAATCTGGCCGCCCTCGAGGTGGAGCTTGCGGAGGAAGACGTGGAGCTGCTGGAATCGTTGAGCAGCAGGGTAAGGGGGGCCCGTTACAACGAGGCAGGGATGCGGGCCGTGGAGGAATAGGGCTGGACCTACCCTCCTCTCAAAGAAGGGATCGAATCGCGGAGATCACATCCCTGGCGCCCGGTTCGTAGGAGCGCTCCAGCGATGGGGAGAAGGGCACCGGCGCATCCGGCGCGGCCACGCGGCGGACCGGTGCTCTAAGGTCCTGGAAAGCCTCTTCGGCGACCATGGCCGTCACCTCGGCCCCGTATCCGCAGAAGCGGGTGGCGTCGTGGACCACCACGAAACGCCCGGTCCGCCCCACTGATTCCAGAACCGCTGCCCGGTCCAGGGGCACCAGACTTCGGAGATCCAGCACCTCGATGGAGAGTCCATCGGTTCCCCCCAGGGCGTCTGCGGCCTGCAGGGCGACCTGGATGGCACGGCCGTAGGCCGCCACGGTGGCGTCCGTTCCCTCCCGGACTACGGCTGCCTTCCCCAGGGGAACCCGGAAATCCCCGGCGGGAGTGTCTCCCTTCGACCTGTAGAGGGCCAGGTCCTCCACCACGACGACGGGGTCGGGGTCGAAGATGGCGCTGAGGAGGAGCCCCTTCATGTCCGCTGGGTTGGAACCGGAGACCAGCTTCAATCCCGGGATGTGTGCGAGCCATGCCTCCAGATTGTGGGAGTGCTGGCAGCCGGCCTGAAATCCCAAACCGGCCTTCACCCGCACCGTGAGGGGGACCGGAGTCTTCCCGCCGCTGAGGTACCGGAGCTTGGCAGCGTGGTTGACCAGCATGTCCGAGGCCAGGGTGATGAAGGGGAAGAACATGATCTCCACCACAGGGAGGAGTCCCAGGGTGGCAGCCCCCACCCCGAGACCCGCGATGGCTGCCTCGCTGACCGGCGTGTCCCTGACCCGTCTCGGGCCGAAGCGGTCCAGCAGGCCATGAGTGGGACCCATGGGATTGTGGTGGATGGAGACCCCCACGCCTTCCCCCGCCAGGAACACCCGCTCGTCCATCTCCATGGCCACCGCCAGGGCCTCGTTCACCGCTTGACCTCCATACAACTCTCGCATGATCATCCTTCCCCGCTGGAGGCGCCGTGAGGGAAGCTCCAACTCCAGACGTGCTCCAGCGCCGCCTCTGGCAGGGGATCGGGGCTGTTCTCTGCGAAAGTCACCGCATCATTCACCATGGCAGCTGCCGTCTCCCGAAACGTCTCGACTTCGGCGGGGAGGCAGGTGCCCTCCTCCAGGAGCCGGGCGACATACCGTTGGATCGGGTCCCTCCTGGCCCATTCCTCCAGCTCCTGCGGGTCCACGTACAGCTGACCATCGGCTTCACTGTGTCCGTGCATGCGGTAGGTCCTCAGCTCGAGAAGGGAGGGCCCCTCTCCCTTTCTGGCCCGGGCGGCCAGCCTCGCTGTCACCCGATACACCGCGTCGGCGTCATTCCCGTCCACCTTCTCTGAGGACATCCCGTAGGCGGCCGCCCGGGGGACGATCTCCCCTCCGGCGCAGTGCGCCTGGACGCTCTGGGCGCCGGCCCAGCGGTTGTTCTCGCAGACGAAGAGGATGGGGAGCTTCCACACTGCGGCGAGGTTCATGGCTTCGTGGACGCTGCCCTCCGCTGCGGCACCGTCACCGAAGAAGACCGCGGTGATCGCTCCTTCATTCCGGTATTGTTGGGCGAAGGCGGCTCCCACCGCCATGGGCGGGCCCGCTCCGACGACAGTAGAGGTCATCAGCGCCCTCACCTCCGGCACGATGAGATGAAGGGTGCCGGATCTGCCACCATTCACGCCCGTGGCCTTGCCCATGATCTCCGCCATGAGCGTTTGCGGGTCGGCCCCGCGAGCGAGGATGTGAGCGTGACTCCGATGGTTGCTCACGACAACGTCCTGCTCTCCCAGCGCGTGTACGGCAGCCACCGCGGCTTCCTGACCCGTCGCGAGGATCTGGATGCCCGGCACTCGGTCTCCCCCCTGTACGATTGCCGTAATCCGGTCCTCGAATGCCCTCACCAGGATCATGGAGCGGAGGATCCGCAGACGCTGCTCCTTTGTGGGCAGCTTCATCTGGCGCTCCCGTTCTATTGGCAGGCGTGCGGGGTGCGTGCCCCCGGCCCCCCAGTATAGGGGCCCCGACGGCTCGCTGCGATAGGAGGATGGGAGCTTCTTCGCGGGACGCAGGATCCCGGCCCGGGGATCTTGAAGGGTTATGGCTGAGGGCCGGACACGTTAACCTCCAGGGACCCAGATCCCAGTGAAAGGAGTATCGGCGGCGCATGTCCAGGGCTTTCGTGAACGAGGATGCGGGTGGGGAACGGGAGGCCTCCTACAGCCTCCCGGACGTGGATTCACCCTACTACGACGAGGCCGCGGCGTGGGCGCTGATTCAGGGTGCGGACCAGGGGGATTCCGTTGGCGCCGAGGCTGCCACCGGGTATCGCTGGGGTGAGAGACGACTGGTACCCTACGTCTCCCGCATCCTGAAGGAGGCGGAGGATCAGGGAAGGGAGCGGGTGGCCCAGTTGGCCCGCCGATTCCTTCGGGCCTCTCGAGCCCGGTAAGCTCCCAGCACGACGAGAACCCGCCGAACTCGGGGTCCCTTTCCTTTCGGGGCAGCGACCCTTCCCGCCTTGAGCCCAGGGAGCCCTCGGCCTATTCTCCCTTCTTTCGACGCCGGCCCAGGCCATGCGTCTTTCCCAGTCCCCGATTGCCTGGCAGACCAGGCTCCTCGAGATCCCGCGTTTCTTCTTTCCGGAGAACCTGACGGATGTATTCCCTTCAGAGACGAATCGTTCGCCCCGCAGTCCTGTGCTGCATGCTGGTCCCCCTTCTCTCCGCCACCTGTCCGGGGCTCGTCCATGCGCAGGAGCGGCAGACCCTCACCTTTCAGGACCTCATGAAGGTGCGACAGATCCGGAGCCCTTCCATCTCCGCCGACGGGCATTGGGTAGCCCTGGCCGCCGTCCCGGACCGGGGAGATGGGGAGGCGCTGGTCTACTCCGCCGATGGTGGAGTCCGCCACGCCCTCCCCCGGGGGAGCAATCCCGTCATCTCCGCCGACGGGCTCTGGGTGGCCGCCAGGCTGGATCCCTCCTTCGAAGACCGGGAGACGGCGGGGAGAGGAGAGGCCCCCCGACCTGGCCTCACCCTCTTGCAGACCGGATCCGGGGAAACCAGGGAGTGGGAGGAGATCCAGCGCTTTGGGTTCTCGAGTGATGGGAAGTGGCTGGCCCGACTGGGCTACCCGCCGAGGGAGGGCCAGGATGAGGAGAGTGAAGGACTCGCCGGGGAGGCAGAAGCTGCGGTGACGGAGCGAGTCCGGGAGGAGGCTGGGACCCTTATGGTCCTGCGGGAGCTGGGGTCGGGCTTGGAGGTGGAGATTCCCAATGTGACGAGCTTCACCTTCCAGCCGGACGGTCCCCGGATGGCCTACGTCGTGGCCGCTCCCGACGGCCAGGGGGACGGCGTGTACCTGCGGGAGCTCAGGGAGGGTGCGGGCGGCCGGGGGTTGGAGGTCGGCGAGTTCCTCCAGGTCCAGACCCTGGCCTGGTGGGAAGAAGGCCCCCGCCTCGCCTGGGTCTGGGCCCACGAAGACGAGGATGGGGAGGCCGGCCCGGGATCCCTGGCGTTCTGGAACGGGACGGACGTCCGGGAGGTGGACCTGGGTGCCGCCCTGCCTTCAGGGTGGGAGCTCCCGGCTCGGAACAGCCTGGACTGGAGCGAGGACGGTGACCGCCTCTTCTACGGTGCACGACCGGCCCCCCAGGAGGAAGCCGGCGAGCCCGACGAGGAAGGGGATGAGGAGCCCTTCGATCCCTACGACCTGGAGACGATCCTGGAGGGGCGGGCGGTAGACGTCTGGCACACCGAGGATCCACTCATCAATCCGAACCAGAAGCAGGTGTGGTCCCGGCAGCAGACCAGGACCTATGTCGGTGTTTATCACCTGACAGCCCGGAAAGGGGTCCAGCTGGGGGACACCCTGGTACAGCTCCAGGGAATCCCGGAGAATCCCCTCCGTGCCCTGGCCTCTTCCTCCGTCCCCTACCTGAAGGAAAGCACCTGGACGGGGGGAGCGGAAGACATCTTCCTGGTGGACCTGGAAACCGGTGAGCGAACCGAAGTGGTGGAGAGGTTCGGGAGCGAGAGCTCGGCGGCCAACTCCTGGATCGGAGTCCGGGCTCCCTCCTTGAGCCTCTCTCCTGGCGGGCGTTTTCTGGTCTGGTTCATGGACGATCATTGGCACCTCTACGACGCCGAGACCGGGGGCACCCGCAACCTCACGGAAGGGCTGGACGTCCCCTTCTACGACGTGGACCACGACTACCCCAACCCCCGGGGGGGACATGGCATCGGGGGGTGGATCGAGGGGGACGAGGCCGTTCTCATCCACGACAAGTTCGACGTCTGGCGCTTTCCCACGGACGGGAGCCGCCCGGTGAATCTGACCGAGGGACGGGGCCGTCGTGAGGAGCTCATCCTGCGGGTGCTCCGGATGGATCCCGACGCCGACGCCTTCGGTTCGAACGACTGGGTCCATCTGGCCTCTTTCGACTGGGCCGACAAGAGCTTCGGCTTCTTCAGGACGCGGGCCAGGTCGGGAGGGATGGAGCCTCTTCTGGACGAGGAGAAGCGTTTCAGCCTGGTAGCGAAGGCGGAAGATGCCGACCGACTTCTCTACACGAGGGAAGACTACGACGAGTTCCCGGATCTGTGGGTCTCCAGTGCGGATTTCTCCGACGGAAGGAAGGTCACGGACGTCAACCCGGGGCTCCTGGAACGCTTCGCCTGGGGGAGCTCCCGGCTGGTGGAATGGACTTCCGACGACGGAATCCCACTTCAGGGGGTGGTCATTCTCCCGGGGAATTACGAGGAAGGGAAACGGTACCCTGTCCTCACCTACTTTTACCGCTTCATGTCCGAGCGCCTCCACGCTTTCAACCAACCGGTGATCAACCACCGGCCGTCGTTTCCCATCTACGCCTCCGATGGGTACATCGTGTTCCTGCCCGACGTTCGGTTTCAGGTCGGGCGGCCCGGGTTGTCGGCCATGAAGAGCGTCGTTCCCGGTGTGAAGAAGCTGGTTGACCTGGGGTTGGCTGACCCGGGAGCGCTGGGGCTCCACGGACATTCGTGGAGCGGGTACACGACGGCCTTCATCGTGACCCAGACCAACATTTTCGCCGCGGCGGTGGCGGGGGCACCGGTCTCTAACATGACCAGCGCGTACGGGGGCATCCGCTGGGGCTCCGGACTGGCCCGACAGTTCCAGTACGAGCAGACGCAGAGCCGGCTCTCCGGGAGCCTTTGGGAGGCCCCCCTGGATTACATTCAGAACTCCCCACTCTTCTTTGCCGACAAGGTGGAAACCCCCCTGGTGCTGATGCACGGAGACGAGGACGACGCCGTACCCTGGTACCAGAGCATCGAGCTCTATCTCGCTCTCCGACGACTGGGGAAGGAGGCAGTGTTCCTTCAGTATCGGGGTGAGCCTCACCATCCCCAGGAGTATGGCAACAAGCTGGACTATTCCATCCGGATGAAGGAGTTCTTCGACCACTACCTCAAGGGTGCGCCCGCCCCGGAGTGGTGGGCGAAAGGGCAGCCGTACAACGGCAGGTAGGGCATGAGGCGCTGGTGCCCGTCCCAACGGGCGAGGGGGTGGGGTATCGTCCCCGGAAGGGCATGGTGATGAGAAAAGGAGAGGGCCCGACGGGATTTCCGTCGGGCCCTTCTCTTGTTCGGGGGTGGATGACCCCCTGCCGGGGAGCCGGGGGACTCCCTCAGCCCATGAGCCCCACACCGGCGGCCACCGCCAGCAGGCCCATCAGAGCCACGAATGCCGGGTGGAACCAGAAGGGGCGTAGCTCCTTTCGAACGTCGGCCAGGCGATAGGCGTTCAGCGAGATGGCCATTCGCCCCTCCGGGTCCCTGGTGCCCTCGATGAGGCGCTCCTGGAGGAGGTTGTTGACGGCCTGCTGGAACCGCTCTGGCTTCGATTGAAATCCGGGGATCGTGGCAGGCCTGGTGAGGACGCCCGGGCCGGACTTCTTGTGGTGATCAGTGAGGGTCTTCAGGATCGCTTTCTTGGGAGACATGGTCGTTTGTCCTCAGTTCTGGTGACACCCACATGGGTGAGACGCTCTCTCCCTACGGAAGGTTGCAGGAAAAGGTTGCAGAATCGCCCCGGATTCCCCCTGAAAACGGTTCCCGCCCGGTACCGGCCGATGCCTTTCAAAACACCTGTTTCTCCGTAGATTCGCCCTGTCATACCCGGCCAGGAACCCTCCCGGCTCCAACCTCGGAGGTAACGAGATGCGAAGCTTGTTCCGGTTGCGGTGGCTCCCAGCTGCCCTGCTTGTTCTTCTTGCCTTTTCTCCCAAAACAGAACTGTCGGCCCAGGGCTCCGAGCCTGCCCGTATCACCGGAGAAGTGACCGACCAGAACGGTGCCCCCCTCTCAGGGGTTCAGATCGTCATCGTCAACCAACAGACCGGCTTTCAGAGCGGGACCCTGAGCCAGGCCAACGGACGCTTCCTGGTCATGGGGCTCCAGCCCGGCGGCCCCTACCGCATCGAGGCCAGGATGATCGGGTACGGCCTCGAGGCTGTTGACGACGTGACTCTGCAGCCGGGTGGGACCTACGAAGCGAACTTCTCGCTGGGGACCGAAGCCATCGCCATGGACGCCCTGGAGGTCTTCTCCACACGGGCCATCGAGCGACAGACGCCCGTGGCGTATACCGACGTGCCGAAGGTCCAGATCCAGAACCAGCTTGGCTCTCGAGACCTGCCCATGGTCCTCAACGTCACGCCGTCGGTCTACGCCAGCGCCCAGGGAGGTGGAGCCGGTGATGCCAGGGTGAACGTTCGAGGGTTCAGCCAGCGGAACACATCCATCATGGTCAACGGCGTGCCGGTGAATGACATGGAGAACGGATGGGTCTACTGGTCCAACTGGGATGGAGTCGGCGACGCGTCCACCAGCATCCAGCTCCAGCGGGGGCTGAGCGCGGTGAACCTGGCTACCCCGTCCATCGGTGGAACCATGAACATCATCACGGACCCCATGG